>JAYVKX010000314.1:0-2018 GCA_043768005.1 Novosphingobium sp.
GCAACCGGTCCATCGCCGCCTTGGATGCAGCCTCGCGCACGGCTTCGCGGCGGCGATCCTTTTCCAGGCGGATCGCCTCTTCGGCCAGATCACGGGCGATCTGCTCCACATCGCGGCCGACATAGCCAACCTCGGTGAACTTGGTCGCCTCAACCTTGACGAACGGCGCTTCGGCCAGTCTGGCCAGACGGCGGCTGATCTCGGTCTTGCCGCAGCCCGTCGGCCCGATCATCAGGATGTTCTTGGGAGTCACCTCGTCGCGCAGTTCGGGCGAGAGGCGCTGCCGCCGCCACCGGTTGCGCAGCGCCACGGCCACCGCACGCTTGGCATCGGCTTGGCCGATGATGTGTTCATCCAATGCGGCGACGATCGCCTTGGGGGTTAAATTATCTTGCATGGGAATTCCTGGCGCAGTCAGGCATCGATCGATTCGAGCGTAACCCGGTCATTGGTATAAACGCAGACATCGGCGGCCACCGCCATGGCGCGGCGGGCGATCTTTTCCGGGTCAGCCTCGTAATCAAGCAGCGCCTTGGCCGCCGACAGCGCATAATTCCCGCCTGAACCAATCGCGGCGATCGCGGTTTCACCGCTCGCTTCGGGTTCCAGCACATCGCCATTGCCGGTCAGGATCAGCATCACATCCTTGTCCGCCACGATCATCAGCGCTTCGAGATTGCGGAGATATTTGTCGGTCCGCCAATCCTTGGCGAGTTCCACCGCGGCGCGCATCAGCTGGCCGCGATTGGCCTCAAGCTTGCGTTCCAGCCGTTCAAACAGGGTAAAGGCATCGGCCGTGGCCCCCGCGAAACCGGCGATTACGCTGCCCTGCCCGTCGGAACCATTGGCACCCAGCCGCCGGACCTTGCGGGCATTGGGCTTCATCACCGTATTGCCCATTGAAACCTGGCCATCGCCCGCGATCACGGTGCGGCCACCAGCCTTGACGCCAATGATGGTAGTGCCGTGCCACTGGATCAGGCCGTGGCTTGCCCTGCTGTTGTTCATAAGGCGCAATATGGAAGTTATTACGCCCGGTTCAAGCTAGCTTCCGTTCGGACCGCCGCCCTGACCGCCACCGCCGCCGCCCGTACCCGGCGCGCCAACGGTGCCGATATTACCGAACAGATCCTCAAAGAACGAGCGTTCGCGGCCCAAAGTCGGGGTCTTGTCACCATCGGGATTGAGCCGGGCGACCTTTTCCATCCCCGAACGCTCAACCGCCGCGACATTGCCGGCCTTATCGAATTTCACCCGCGTGATCAGCTGATCGCTGGTGCGCGGACGGGTGAAGGCCGCCTGCTTGGTGTTGATCGAGACGTAATACCATGATGGCTCGCCAAACTGGCTGATAAAGGTGGGCCGGCCCAGCGTGCGTTCAACCGAAAGCTGGTTGTCGATCCCGGGCTGAACCGAATCGATCAGCGCCGCATCAACCAGATAACCGCGATGATCGCGGATAGAGCTGCAGCCGGTGGCACCGCCGGCCAGCACCGCAGCGATCGCGATTGCCAAACCCATTCGTCCAAAACCTTGCATGCCGTATCGCTCCAGTCACCAGACGCTGATCGCAAGGGGCATTGCCTGCCTCGCGCACCGTTCTATATCGGCCCGAGCCTTAAGGCCCCTTGCCGCACATCGCAATGGCGCTTGACCATCCGGGGTTTAATCCGGGCTGAATGAAAGGACGAACCGCCGCCGTGTCGCTGTTTTCCCGCCTGCTGGGCCCCCGCTCGCAAACCCGCGCCAGTCTGCGCCCCCTGTGGCTCCGCGTGGTTGAACTGGCGCGCGAGCCGCAGTGGTACGCCAAAGGCGGGATCGCCGATACGCTGCCCGGGCGGTTCGATGCGGTGACGCTGGTGCTGGTGCTGGTGCTGCTGCGGATGGAACGCGACGAGGCGCTGGTGGCCCCGTCGGCGCGGCTGACCGAGCTGTTTGTCGCGGATATGGACGGGCAGATGCGCGAAAGCGGGGTTGGCGATCTAGTGGTCGGCAAGCATATGGGCAAATTGATGAGC
>JAYVKX010000315.1:0-3785 GCA_043768005.1 Novosphingobium sp.
GCAACCAAGAAGGTTGCTGTCATCAAGCAGGCTGCAACCAAGAAGGTCGTGGCCAAGAAGTTTACCCCCGCAAAGATCATCAAGGCGAAGGTCCCTGCCAAGGCCCCCGCCATCAAGCTTACCTCCATCTCCAATTTCAAGGACAAGATCATGGCCACCACCAAGACCCAAACCGAAGATTTCGCCGCCCGCATCAAGGACACCGTTGCTGAAGCCCAGGAACGCGCCAAGGTTGCCTATGAAAAGAGCACCGTGGTGTTCGGTGATGTGACCGAATTCAACAAGGGCACCGTCGAAGCCATCGTCGCTTCGGGCAAGATCCTGGCTGCTGGCCTGCAGGACATGGGCAAGACCTATGTTGCTGAAGGCAAGAGCGCGATCGAAACCCTGACCGCCGACGTCAAGGAACTCGCCGCCGTCAAATCGCCGACCGATTTCTTCAAGCTGCAGGGCGAAATAATGCGTCGCAATTTCGACGCTGCGGTTGCCGCCGGTTCGAAGAACTCGGAAACCCTGGTGAAGCTGGCCGGCGACGCTTTTGCGCCGCTTTCGACCCGCGCCAGCCTGGCGATCGAAAAGGTCAAGCAGGCCGCCTAAGCGCTTCTGCTTCTCGCGCTGGCAAAGCAGTCGCACTGACTGTTGCTCGCACGGACCCAAATTACGGACCGGCCAGCTATTCCTGCTGTCCGGTCCGTTTTTGCATCTGTTAAGGATTTTCGGGTCAGGGAGGCTTGTCCTTCCCCCCTGCGATGCGATATTTGATCCGATGCTGTCATTGAACCTTCTTGCCGACCAGCCCGTGCCCGGTTGGCCCATGCCCTGCCGGGTCTTCCCCCGGATTCGCGCTGGCGACGATGGCGATGGCGCACCTGGCAGCGGCGGGCAGGACCAGCTGGGGGTGGCAACCAAGACTCGGGCCAAGCCAAAAAAACCTAACCAGTTCAAAGTTTTATTGCTTAATGACGACTATACGCCGATGGAATTCGTGGTGATGGTGCTGAAACGATTCTTCAATATGAATCTGGAGCAAGCGACCCGGGTAATGCTCCATGTCCACCAGAAGGGCGTGGGAGTCTGCGGGATATTTCCCTATGAAATCGCCGAAACCAAGGTCAACCAGGTGATGGATTTCGCCAAGCAGAACCAGCATCCGCTGCAATGTACGCTTGAAAAAGCTTAAGGCGTGGGCACAATTATCCCACGCTGGTTCCCAACAGGCTGCCGATTGCATAGGTCGCCGCCATTGCAGCCACGCCCCAAAATGTAACCCGCAGCACACCCCGGCCCACCGGCGCGCCGCCTAGCTTTGCGCCTGCCCCGCCCAGTAGCATCAGGAACAAGAGCGAAGCGGCCGATACGCCGCTTGTCAGCCAGCCGAGCGGCAGCAGGAAAGCACTGAGCAGGGGCAATCCTGCGCCCACCGCAAAAGTCCCCGCAGAGGTCAGCGCTGTCTGAACCGGCTGTGCGCGGTGCATTTCAGCCAGGCCCAGCTCATCACCCGCATGGGCACCCAGTGCATCCTTGGCGGTCAGCGCCACGGCCACCTGCTGCGCCAGATCATCAGCCAGTCCGCGGCTTCGATAGATCCGGGTCAGCTCGGCCAGTTCCATTTCCGGGGTCTCGGCCAGTTCGCGCCGTTCACGGGCAAGATCCGCCGCTTCAGTATCCGCCTGACTGGAAACAGAGACATATTCGCCCGCCGCCATCGACATCGCGCCCGCGACCAGCCCGGCCACCCCGGCGATCAGGATCGGCGCTTTGCCGGATGACGATGCGGCCACCCCGACAATCAGGCTGGCGGTGGAAACGATCCCGTCATTGGCCCCAAGAACCACAGCGCGCAGCCAGCCGATCCGGCTTGGGCATGGTTTTCCTGCGGGGCTGCGGCGGTATGGGGCATCGGAAAACCTCGCAATATCTAGCCGGTAGAACCTAACGCGATGTCCCGTGCTGCGCCAGCGCGTGATTCGTGCTTTCACCACGGCAAAGGGCCAGTTATGGAAGCACCGTGCACGGCACGCCCTGTGGCTGCTGGCCCCCGTAATCCAAGGCTGGCCGTTTCTTCTCCGTGAAATTTCTTACCGCCACAGATCGTTATATTTTCCGGCTGGTGCTGATGCCCATGCTGGCGGTGTTCGTTATCGCCGCCTCGCTGCTGGTGCTCGACAAGATGCTCAAGCTGTTTGACTTTGTCGCGACCGAAGGCGGCCCGATCAGCGTGGTGTTCAAGATGCTGGCAAATCTGCTGCCCGAATATGCCAGCCTGGCGATCCCGCTGGGGCTGATGCTGGGGATTTTGCTGGCCTTCCGCAAGCTGGCCACATCAAGCGAGCTGGACGTGATGCGCGCGGTTGGCCTTGGCTATACCCGGTTGCTGCGCGTGCCCTATCTGATCACACTGGCGCTAGCTGTGCTGAACCTGCTGATCGTCGGCTATCTCCAGCCGCTGTCGCGCTATTATTACGAACAGCTGCAGTTTGAACTGCGATCGGGCGCGCTGGGTGCATCGATCAAGGTGGGGGAATTCACCACGCTGAAGGACAAGATGGCGCTGCGGATCGAGCAGAGCAGCGAGGATGGGCGCGAATTGCTCGGCATATTCGCGCGGGTTAGCGGAAGCCGCGGGCAGGTTCTGTCAATTTCGGCGCGTGAGGGGCGGTTCCTGGCGTTGAAGGATGCGCCCGATACTATCATTCTGCGGCTGACCGATGGCCAGATCGTTCAGGACAGTCCCGGTGAAAGCCCCCGAGTTTTGAGTTTTTCGCAGCATGATCTGCCGATCGACCTGCCCTCAGTTGAAAAATTCCGCAACCGCGGGGGCAAGGAGCGGGAATATATCCTGCCCGAATTGCTCCGCATCGGCTGGGGCAAAGACGCCAGCGCACAGGTCCGCAATGAAACCCGCGCCAGCCTGAATTACCGAATGGTCGAGGTGGTGATGATGCTGCTGCTGCCCTTGCTCGCAGTGGCGCTGGCGATCCCGCCCAAACGATCTACCTCGGCGCTGGGCGTGTTCATCTCGATCATCATGGTGGTGGCCTATCACAAGGTCAATGAATACGGCCAGGCGGTTGCAGCGCTGGGCCGGGTCGATCCGTTGCTAGCGCTGTGGGGGCCGTTCCTGCTCTTTTCTGCGCTGATCCTGTGGATGTATTGGCGGGTTGCCTATGTGCCGGGCGGGCAGGCGATCGGCGGGCTTGAACGGTTTGCGGACCGGACCGGAAAATGGCTGCGGACACTGCTCAAACGCCGCAAACGGCGGACGGGGATGGCCGGATGAACGCCGAATTTTTCCCTTCGAAAACGTTGACGATCTATCTGGCACGGCTGTTCATCACCCGCATCTTGGCGGTGCTGCTGATGCTGGTGCTGGTCTTGCAGATGCTCGATCTGCTGTCCGAAAGCGGCAAGATCCTGGGCTATCCCGGCAATGGCGAGGCGCAGCTGTGGGAGTATATCAGTATGCGCACGCCGCAGCTGATCGCCCGGTTCCTGCCCTATTCGGTCTTGCTGGCCACGATCATCACACTCGCCACGCTCAATCAGAACAGCGAAGTGGTGGCGATGAAGGCAGCCGGGCTTTCCGCGCATCAGGTGCTCGCCCCGCTGCTGCTTGTCGCGCTGATCGTATCGGGCATCAGCTTTGTGTTTAACGAGCGCGTCGTCACCCGTTCCACCGCCACGCTCAAGGCCTGGACGGCGGTTGAATATGCCCCGATCCCCAAACAATCGGGGGTGCGCTATAACGTCTATCTGCGCGATGGACCCAATATCCTTGCCGCCGG
>JAYVKX010000316.1:0-2076 GCA_043768005.1 Novosphingobium sp.
TGCGCACCCGCATCTGCGCCGAGTTCGAAGCCATCGAGCGCGAAGCAGGCAGCGACGCGGCCTTCACCTTTACCCGGTGGAACCGCGAAACCGAGGACAGCTCGGACGGGGGCGGCGGCACCCAGGGGCTGATGAAGGGGCAGGTGTTCGAAAAAGTCGGGGTCAACATCTCGACCGTCAGCGGCACCTTTGCGCCCGGTTTTGCCGCCACGATCAACGGCGCGAGCGAGGATAGCCCCGGCTTTACCGCTACCGGCATCAGCCTGGTCGCGCATATGGCCAACCCGCATGTTCCCGCTGTGCATATGAACACGCGGTTCCTGACCACCAGCAAAGCCTGGTTCGGCGGCGGCGGCGATCTCAACCCGCCGATCCCCTATGCCGAGGATACCGCTGATTTCCACGCCGCCTATCAAGCTGCCTGCGATGCCCATGGCGCGGATTATTACACCCGCTTCAAAAAATGGGCCGACGACTATTTCTACATCCCCCACCGCGGCGTCCACCGCGGGGTTGGCGGGATCTTCTACGATCATCTCAATTGCGGTGATGAAGCTGAGTGGGAGAGAAACTTCGCCTTCACGCAGGCTGTTGGCGAAGCGTTTCTGGCCGCCTTCCCAATGCTGGTGCGGCGCCGCATGGGGATGGTCTGGGGTGAGGAGGAAAAGCGTCAGCAACTCGAATGGCGCGGGCGCTATGCCGAGTTCAATCTGGTTTACGACCGGGGAACATTGTTCGGCCTCAAAACCGGCGGCAATGTCGATGCGATTTTGATGAGCTTGCCACCCGAGGCGGTGTGGGGGTGAAGAGTAATTATAAGCCGCCCAGATCGCAGCCGCGTTCGGCAAGGACCGGGCGCAGCGCACGGTAGGCTGCGGGCGTTCGATACAGCGGGATCGTCGGGTAAAGATGGTGAATGATGTGGTATTGCATCCCCGATGAACCGGCATTGCCCAGCTTGCTGATAAAGGCCCGGGTATCGCGGTAACGGCCCTGGCCACTGCCGGGAAAATGCGGCATCCAGCTGAGGTAGAAGCTGACATAGATCAGCGCGACATGCCGCGGCAGCCACCACAGCAGCACCGCCTCTGCTGCATGGCCAGTCCAGGCCAGAGCACTGAGAATGCCAAAGAAAACGGCCTTGGCCGCCAGCGCTTCCAGAATCGCGCGCTGGGCCAGCGGCGAGCCGATCCGCTCAAGCGCCGGGCCATAGCGATCATAGCGCGGCTGGTTCTTGGTCAAGGCATTCCACAGGGCACCGCGCACATTTGGTGCCTGCATGATGTGGTAATCCGGATCGAGCGCTGGATCATTGGCGTGGCGGTGGTGCTCAAGGTGAGTCTCGCGCAGGGTGCACAGCGGCAACGCCAGCGGGATCAGCGAATAATAGCCGATCAGCTCATTCAGCCAGTGGAACCGGGATTCGCGGGCGAAGAAAATGTTATGCTGGGCATCGTGCGATGGCAAATAGCTGGCGGCAACGTTGATCAGGGCGATGGCAAAGCCTGCCCACAGCGGCAAAATCCCGCTCAACACCAGTGGCCAAAGCGCCAGCCACGCGGTGGTGTTGACCAGCGGCCAGATCAGCATCGGCCAGGGAAAACCGCCGATGAAGGCCTCGGCAATTTTTCGTTCGCGGGCGCGCATGCCTGGGTTTGCCGAAGGCTCAATCACAGCCAGGTCCTCCTGATGGTCGCGATCACACCCAATGCTCCGCCCACGATCAGCCCGCAGTTCAGCGGCGACAGGCCCAGTGGCGGGGTGACATGGAGCGCCAGGATCAGCGTTGATAGAACCGGGGCAAGAAAGCCGATGCCGAACCACAGCGGCCCGAAGCGAAACAGGAATCCGACTAACTGCATCGGACATTACCCCTCGAAACAGGCGCTGCCTTGCAAATGAGCACTTATGTCTGGAATCGTAGCTGCGAATTGATTTTATGCAATCGTTCTTGCCCTTTCCCCCCGCTTCCCCCCATCTAGGCAATAATGCTGCGCCAGTATGAACTTGTCGAACGCGTCAAAGCGTATGATCCGGACGCCGATGAGGCGGTGCTGAACCGGGCCTATGTCTATA
>JAYVKX010000317.1:0-2083 GCA_043768005.1 Novosphingobium sp.
ACGGGGTCAAGTTCGTGAAAATTGGTCATTACCAGCGGTTCTCAAATCGGTTGCGGAGGTAGATGGCGACACCGTTCATCACCAGCAGGAAGATCAGCAGCACAATGATAGCCGCGGAGGTGCGCTCAACGAAGCCGCGATTGATTTCATCCGACCACAGGAAGATCTGCACCGGCAGCACTGAACTTGGCGAAGTGAACCCATCGGGCGCGGAGGCGACAAAGGCCTTCATTCCGATCATCAGCAGCGGCGCGGTTTCTCCCAGCGCGCGGGCCATGCCGATGATGGTGCCGGTCAGGATGCCGGGCAGAGCCAGTGGCAGCACGTGATGGAACACCGTCTGAACCCGGCTGGCACCCACCGCCAAAGCTGCGTCGCGGATCGAGGGCGGCACAGCCTTGATCGCATTGCGGCCCGAAATAACGATCACCGGCATGGTCATCAGCGCCAGGGTCATCCCGCCGATCAGCGGTGCCGAGCGCCAGTAGGGAAATATTCCCAGAAAAACAGCCAGACCCAGCAGGCCAAAGATGATCGAGGGCACCGCGGCAAGGTTGTTGATCGAGACTTCGATCAGATCGGTCCAGCGGGTCTTGGCGGCAAATTCTTCCAGATAGACCGCGGCAAAAACGCCGATCGGGAAAGCCAGTCCAAGCGTGACCAGCATGGTCAGCATCGAGCCCTTGAGTGCCCCCCAGATGCCGACAGCTTGCGGACTTGTGGCATCTGAGCGGCTGAGGAAGCCGGGATCGAACGCCGTGACCAGTTGGTCTTTGTCCTTCATCTCTTTGGCCAGGGCAATCGCTTCGGGTCGGCCGTCACCGCGCAGGCCTGAGGCCAAATCATCAGTAGCGGGTAGTGAAACATCGAAGCTGGTATTGAGTAGGCCGGGATCGTCAGCAATCCGGCTGGCCACCTCACGCCACGCGTCAGGATCGATTTCGGCCGCGGCCTTGTCACCCAGCGCCTTGGCTGCGGCAAATTGCACGACATCTTTGAGCCCAGCGGTTTCCAGCGCCTTTTCTGGATTGTCGCCCTTAAGCTGCGCGGCATCGACCTGCAGCGCGCTGCCCGCAAGATCGAGCGTGAAGCGCACTTCGGCCCGCTTGAAGCCGCCCAGTGCGTTGGCGGTCATGGTGACCAGCAGGAAGGCCAGCACCGCGGCAGACAGGGCCACGGCAAAAAAACCCAAGGCTCGGAACCGGCGTTCGGAGGCGTGGCGCGCAGCAAGGCGCGCGGCGATCCGATCGTTGCGGGTGGCTGCTGCGGTATCAGTCATAAGCCTCACGGAACCGTTTCACCACCCGCAGGGCGATGTAGTTAAGCAGGAACGTGACCATGAACAACACCATGCCCAAGGCAAAGGCCGACAAGGTGGCTGGGTGATCGAAACTGCCTTCACCGGTCAGCTGAGCGACAATCTGGTAAGTGACCGTGGTCATCGATTCAAACGGATCAGCCGTCAATCGTGCGGTGGCACCGGCCGCCATGACCACGATCATCGTTTCGCCGATGGCTCGGCTGATGGCCAGCATGATCCCGGCGACAATTCCGGGCAGGGCGGCAGGCAGCAGCACCCGGCGGATCGTTTCGCTTTTGGTGGCCCCCATGGCCAGGCTGCCGTCGCGCATCGCCTGCGGCACCGCAGCGATACTGTCATCCGCCATCGAAGAGACAAACGGGATGATCATGATCCCCATCACCAGTCCGGCCGCCAGCGCGCTTTCGCTCGAGGCATTGGCGATGCCGATCGCGTGGCCAAAATCGCGGACCAGCGGGGCCACCGTCAGCGCGGCAAAATAGCCGTAGACCACGGTTGGCACCCCGGCGAGGATTTCAAGGATCGGCTTCATCCAGCGGCGCACCGTTGGGGTGGCATACTGGGTAAGGAACACCGCGCTCATCATGCCCAGCGGGATCGACACCACCATCGCGATGATTGCACCGATAAAGATCGTCCCCCAGAACAGCGGCAGCGCGCCAAAGTTGGTTTTGACGCCCTGACTTGCTCCGGCCATCGAATCCGGCCCCCAATGGGTGCCGAACAGGAAATCGATCGGGTTGACGAACTGGAAAAAGCGCA
>JAYVKX010000318.1:0-2909 GCA_043768005.1 Novosphingobium sp.
TGAAACGAGGCGGCGGCCTTGATCCGGCCCGGAACCGCCGCCGCACTGCGCACCGCGAACGGCCCGCCCATGCAATAGCCATTGCTGCCGATCCCGCGCGCCAGGTCGGTTGCGGACTGCGCATCGAGAAAGGCGACAGCAGCGCGGGCATCGCGGGTGGTCCCATCCGGGGTGATCTGCGCGATCATCGGTTTCAGCTTTGCCTGCCCCTCAGCCGTGCGCCATTCAGCCATGCTGGCCATGATCGGGGCGGGCGCGCTGCGGTAATACTGATTAACGATCAGCACCGTGTAGCCAGCACCTGCCAGCCGCCGGGCCATGATCTTATAGGCATCGCGCAGGCCCGCAATATCCGGCCACATCACCACTCCGGGATGCTTGCCTGCGGCTGGGTGGACCAAGAATCCGTCGGCCATTCCATCACCGGTTGTGAAGCTGACATTGCGTTCCTTGAGCGCAGCATCCCCCGCCTGCCCACGTGTTCCGGCGCAACCCACCAAAGTTGCCGCGCTGCTGGCAGCAGCAAATTCGCGCCGGGTCAGCCCACTGCTGGTCAGCGCCGCAGCTGTCTCAATTGCAGTGAAATCATCACACATCGTACATGCCTTTTGCTGGGCCCGTCTTGCCCCGATCATAAGCCCGCGCGCCATCAGGTCCAGCGCAAGCTCCAGTGGTGACGGAATCGGTTGCAATTATGGACCCGGTTCCCCAACCTGCCATCAGAACCGGGATAAACGGCCAGTCCGAAGCGGGACGGCGCAGAGGAGCAAAGCTAGAATGCGTCTGAAAATTCTTGTGGCTTTGGCCCTGCTCCCACTGGTCGCCTGCAGCCCGAAGGCTTCGGCCCCGGTTACCGAAGGGGTCACCGATGCGCTGATTGCAGCGGCCGGCGACGCTGAATGGCTAAGCTATGGCCGCGATTATAATGAGCAGCGCTTTTCGCCGCTGACCCAGATTTCCGACCAGACTGTAAGCCAGCTGGGCCTGGCCTGGTCATCCGATCTCGATACCGCGCGCGGCCAGGAAGCGACCCCGCTGATGCATGACGGGGTGCTATACGTCACCACCGCATGGAGCATGGTCAAGGCCTATGACGCCAAAACTGGTGCGCTGAAATGGGCCTATGATCCCAAGGTTCCCCGTGAAAAGCTGGTCGATGTCTGCTGCGATGCGGTGAACCGCGGCGCGGCGATCTATGGCGACAAGCTGTATGTCGGCACACTCGATGGGCGGCTGATCGCGCTGGATATGGCCAGCGGTAAAGTGGTGTTTGACAAGGCCACCATCCCGGCAGGATCGCATATGGCGATCACCGGCGCGCCGCGCATTGCCAAGGGCAAGGTGCTGATCGGATCGGCGGGTTCGGAATATTTCACCCGCGGCTATCTTGCCGCCTATGATCCGCAAACCGGCGAACTGGTATGGAAATTCTACACCGTCCCCGGCGATCCATCCAAGCCGCAGGAAGGCAAGCATCTGGATGCTGCGGCCAAAACCTGGAGCGGTGATTTCTGGAAACTGGGCGGCGGCGGCACCGTGTGGGATGCGATCACCTATGATCCCGTCACCAACCTGATCTATTTCGGTACTGCCAATGCCGAACCGTGGAATCCGGAGTATCGCAATACCAAGGGCGCGGGCGACAGCCTTTATACCGCGTCGATTGTCGCGGTGAATGCCGATACTGGTGAATATGCCTGGCACTTCCAGGAAACGCCTGAAGATCGCTGGGATTTTGATTCCAACCAGCAGATCATGGTCGCCGATCTGATGCTCGGCGGGGAACAGCGCCATGTCATCATGCACGCGCCCAAGAACGGGTTTTTCTATACACTGGACGCCAAAACCGGAAAATTCATCACGGGCAAGCCGTTTGTCGAGGGGATCAACTGGGCCAGCGGGCTCAATCCGGTCACCGGGGTTCCGATGGTCAATCCCGAGGCCAAATACGAAATCACGGGCAAGCCCTTTGTTGGTTTTCCCAGCGCAGTTGGCGCGCATAGCTGGAGCCCGATGAGCTTCAGCCCGAAGACCGGGCTGGTCTACATTCCGGTCAACAATACCGTGTTTGTCTATGCAGCGGCCAAGGACTGGAAACCCGGAACCACCGGATTCCAGTTGGGCCTGGACGTATCCAAAGGCGATATCCCTGCCGACAAGGCGGCTCGCGCCGCAACCCGCGCCGCCTTTACCGGCGCGCTGGTTGCATTTGATCCGGTTGCGGGCAAGGCGCGCTGGACGGTGCCCTATTCCAGCCCGACCAACGGCGGCACGCTGGCCACTGCGGGCAACCTGGTGTTCCAGGGAACGGCGCTGGGTGAACTGCGCGCCTATTCGGCTGATAATGGCAAGCTGCTGTGGAGCTTCCCGACGCAAAGCGGCGTACTGGCTGCACCGATGACCTATGCGATCGGCGGCGAGCAATATGTCGCCGTCATGGTCGGCTGGGGCGGGGTGTGGGATGTTTCAGCGGGCAAGCTGGGCGGCGGGATTACCCCCAACATCAGCCGCCTGATGGTGTTCAAGCTGGGCGGCCAGGCCGCGCTGGCACCCGCTCCGGCTTCGGTGGATCGCGTACTCGATCCGCCGCCGGTTTCCGGCACGCCTGAACAGCTGGCGCTTGGGAACAGGCTCTATGCCAACAGCTGCAGCGTTTGCCACGGCAATGCCGCAGTGGCGGGCTCACTCAACCCCGATCTGCGCCATTCGGCGGCGCTGGGCAATCCCAAGCTGTGGCAGAATATCGTCCATGACGGGCTGCTGATGCAGAACGGCATGGTTGCCTGGAAGGGGCAGTATAACCCCGAACAGATCGAGGCGATCCGGCACTATGTGATCAAGCGCGCCAATGAGGACAAGGCGCTGGATGGCAAGTGAGGGGATGACAAGTGAGGGGGTGACAAGTGACC
>JAYVKX010000319.1:0-8736 GCA_043768005.1 Novosphingobium sp.
AAAGTCCCGATGGCATCACGCGCCGATAATATTGCGAGCAATCTGAGCCTCGCCAATTTCTCCAAGGCTACCGAACTCAAGAACCGGATCTGGTTCACGATCGGTGCCCTTGTGGTGTTTCGCTTTCTCAGCTTCGTGCCGCTCCCAGGGGTCAATCCGTTGATTCTGGAAGATCTGTACAAGCAGACGCAGGGCGGTATCCTCGATATTTTCAACACATTCTCGGGCGGCAGCCTTGAGCGGATGAGCCTCATCGCGCTTGGGGTAATGCCCTATATTACCGCTTCGATCGTGGTCCAGTTGGCCGCCTCGCTTCATCCGGCGCTGGCGGCGATGAAGAAGGAAGGCGAAAGCGGGCGCAAGAAGCTCAATCAGTATACCCGCTATGGCGCGGTGTTCCTGACTGCGATCCAGGGCTGGTTCATTGCCTCGGGCCTTGAGGCCTATGGCGCATCCAGCGGGCTGCAGGCGGTGGTCAATCCCGGCATGCTGTTCCGGGTTGGCGCGGTTATCAGCTTGATCGGCGGCACGATGTTCCTGCTGTGGCTGGGTGAGCAGATTACCAGTCGCGGGATTGGCAACGGAACGTCGCTGATCATCATGGCCGGGATTGTCGCCCAGATGCCGACATTCATCGCCAATCTGTTCGAGGGCGGACGGTCTGGCTCGATCAGCGCCTTTACCATCATTGGCCTGGTCGTGCTGCTGATCGGTTTGATCCTGACGATCTGCTTCATGGAACGGGCAACACGGCGATTGCTGATCCAGTATCCCAAACGCGCCAGCCAGCGCGGCATGATGCAGGCCGATCGCAGCCATCTGCCGCTGAAGATTAACACTGCGGGCGTGATCCCGCCGATCTTCGCCAGTTCGCTGTTGCTGCTGCCGTTGACGATCACGCAATTTGCGGGAAATTCGATCTCGCCCGATACCGCGATGGGCGGCTTCATTGTCTCGCTCAACCAATATCTGGCTCATGGCAAGCCGCTCTACATGCTGCTTTATGCGGCCGGGATCATCTTTTTCTGCTTTTTCTATACTGCGGTTGTGTTCAACCCGGAAGAAACATCCGAAAACCTCAAAAAGAATGGCGGCTTCATCCCCGGCATCCGTCCCGGCAAAAATACCGCGACCTATCTTGATTATGTGCTGACCCGGATCACGGTGATCGGGGCGATCTATATCACCGTGGTTTGTGTCATCCCTGAATGGGTTATCGCGCAAACTGGCCAGCGACTGTTTTTTGCGGGCGGCACCTCATTGCTGATCGTGGTCAATGTCACGGTCGATACCATCACCCAGATCCAGTCGCATTTGCTGGCGCATCAGTATGGTGATCTGATCAAGAAGGCGAAACTGAAGGGGCGTCTGCGCTAGGGCGCTTGCGCGGTACGGGGGGCTACAGCTGTGAACATCATTCTGCTGGGACCGCCGGGTGCGGGCAAGGGAACGCAGGCACAACGCTTGGTAGAAAAGTACGGGATGCGCCAGCTTTCGACCGGCGATATGCTGCGCGCTGCGGTCAAAGTCGGCACGCCGGTTGGCCTCCAAGCCAAGGCGGTGATGGAAGCGGGCGAGCTGGTTTCGGACGAGATCGTCTCCGCGTTGATCGGTGACGAACTTGATGCGATGGGGCCGGGGGTTGGTGCGATCTTCGATGGCTATCCCCGCACCGCCGCACAGGCCATTTCGCTCGACGGAATTCTTCAATCACGCGGCCGCACCCTCGATCACGTGATCGAGCTTGAGGTGAATGAGGATGTGCTGGTCGAACGGATCACCGGGCGCTTTACCTGCGCCAATTGCGGCAAAGGCTATCACGACAAGTTCGATCCGCCGCGCCAGCCTGGCGTCTGTGACAAATGTGGCAGCACCGAATTCAAGCGTCGTCCGGATGACAATGAGGAAACTGTCCGCACCCGCATGGCCGAGTATCGCGGAAAAACTGCCCCGATCCTGCCGATCTATGATGCGCGCGGGATCGTTTCCCGGGTCAACGGGATGGCCGAGATGGACGGGGTGAGCGCGGCGATCGAAAAGATCATCGCAGGCTGACCGGTTGATGCTATCCCGGCCGGGTAATGTCGGGGGAGGTCCGGTAATGCGGGTTTCATTGTTTTTTGCAGCGGCGCTACTTTCCAGTCCGCTCCACGGCGAAGTCGTGGCAAAGTCCGACGCCGGGTTTGTCGTGCGCGGCGAGGCAAGCGTTGCCAAAACTCCGCTGGAAACCTGGGCCACGCTGATCGCGCCGGCCAGATGGTGGAGCAAGGCGCACAGCTGGTCTGGCGATGCTGCAAATCTCTATATCGATGCACAGGCCACGGGCTGCTTTTGCGAATTGTTGCCGCTGGCCAAGGATGCGCCCGAGGGTACGCGGCGCGGCAGTGTGGAGCATATGCACATCATCTTCAGCAATCCGGGCAAGCTGTTGCGGATGTCTGGCGCGCTGGGGCCGCTGCAAGGCGAGGCGGTTCATGGTAAGCTTTCAATAGAGCTGAAGCCCGAAGGCGCGGGCACTAAACTGCTATGGGAATATGTGGTCGGCGGCTATATGCGCATTCCCACCGAACAGATTGCACCTGCGGTGGACGGTGTGCTGAGTGAGCAATTCGCCCGTCTTGCCGCCACGCTAAATCCGCCCCCAGGGCCTGCGCCGGAACCTTCTGCTGAGCCTCCCGCGAAACCCTGATCAGCGGGGCGTTGACACAAAAAGCGAATCGCCCTAAGCGCGCGGCTCACGCGACAATTGCGGGACGGTCCGGCAGGCGGCAGCTTAAAGCGCGCCAACCGGGCTTTTTGCCGTTTCGGGCCCCGTAGTGGTTGTGGTGACAGCGTTGAGATGGAATGCGCGGCTCTTTCGGGTTGCCGACGTTTTCTGTGGAGCATGGAGAATTAAGTGGCTCGTATTGCCGGGGTAAACCTCCCCACCAACAAGCGCGTAATCATCGCCTTGACCTATATTCACGGAATCGGTCGTACCAAGGCCTTGGAAATCGCTGACAAGCTGAGCATCGATCACAGCCGTCGGATCCAGGACCTGTCCGATCAGGAAGTCCTGCACATCCGCGAAACGATCGATGCCGATCACACCGTTGAGGGTGATCTTCGTCGCACCACTGCGATGAACATCAAGCGCCTGATGGATCTGGCCTGCTATCGCGGCCTGCGCCATCGCAAGGGCCTGCCGGTTCGCGGTCAGCGCACCCACACCAATGCCCGCACCCGCAAGGGTAAGTCAAAAGCGATCGCCGGTAAGAAGAAGTAAGCGTCGCCGTTTCAGGCTGACCGCTTTCCCTTCCCGATACACGACAGGATATAGACAATGGCACGCGAACCCCAACGCATCAAAAAGCGGGAGCGCAAGAATATTTCAAGCGGTGTCGCGCATGTGAACGCCAGCTTCAATAATACGATGGTCACCATCACCGACGCTCAGGGCAATACTATCAGCTGGTCCTCGGCCGGCACGATGGGCTTCAAGGGTAGCCGCAAGTCGACGCCCTATGCCGCCCAGGTAGCCGCCGATGACGCTGGCAAGAAAGCGGCTGAACACGGTGTCCGCACGCTTGAGGTTGAGGTCAAGGGCCCCGGCTCGGGCCGTGAGAGCGCGCTGCGTGCGCTTTCGGCGGTTGGCTTCACCATCACCTCGATTCGTGATGTTACACCGATCCCGCATAATGGCGTGCGACCTTCAAAGCGTCGCCGCGTCTGATTGAACCTGACGGCGGCGTGTCCGGTGCCGCCTGACCTTCGGATCGGCCGTGTTCACCAGTTGAGCGCGCGGCCGTTCCCGCCAGAATAAAATCCTTAGGGGAAGTCCATGACTGTCAACATCAAGAACTGGCAGGAACTGAAGAAGCCCAACACCCTCGAGATCAAGGCCGGCAACGACCCCAAGCGCCGCGCGACATTTGTCGCAGAGCCGCTCGAACGGGGCTTCGGCCTGACGCTGGGCAATGCCCTGCGCCGCGTATTGCTCTCGTCGCTTCAGGGCGCTGCAATCACTTCGATCAAGATCGAGAACGTGCTGCACGAATTCTCCTCGCTTGCCGGGGTTCGCGAAGACGTGACCGATATCGTCCTCAATGTGAAGCAGATCGCGCTGCGCATGCAGGGCGAAGGCCCCAAGCGCCTTCAGCTCTCGGCCACTGGCCCGGGTGAGGTGAAGGCAGGCGATATCGTCGTTTCGGGTGATATCGAGGTTCTGAACAAGGATCTTGTGATCTGCCACCTCGATGAAGGTGCTACGCTGAACATGGAACTGACCGCCGATAGCGGCAAGGGCTATGTCCCGGCTGTGGCGAACCGTCCGATTGATGCGCCGATCGGGCTTATCCCGATCGACTCGCTCTATTCCCCGGTGCGTCAGGTCAGCTACAAGATCGACAATGCCCGCATCGGGCAGGAGCTGGACTTCGACAAGTTGAACCTGACCATCGAAACCGATGGAACGGTCACGCCTGAAGACGCCGTGGCCTATGCTGCACGCATCCTTCAGGATCAGCTTGCGCTGTTCGTCCATTTTGAAGATGCAATGCCGGTCGGCGCTTCGCCAATGATCGGAATGGCAGCTTCGGCCCCCAACGATGATGGTGATACCAACCAGCTGAACCGCTACCTCCTCAAGAAGGTTGACGAGTTGGAACTGTCGGTCCGTTCGGCCAATTGCCTCAAGAACGACAACATCATCTACATCGGCGACCTGGTCCAGAAGACCGAGGCCGAGATGCTCCGCACGCCGAACTTTGGCCGCAAGTCGCTTAACGAGATCAAGGAAGTCCTGAGCTCGATGGGTCTGCGTCTTGGCATGGACATCCCTGGCTGGCCGCCGGAAAATATCGAGGAAATGGCCAAAAAGCTTGAGCAAGAGCTTCTCGGCTAACCACGAACAGGGCAGGGCGGCCGCCCCAAGCGCCGCCTGGACCGGGGTACCTGATACGGCCCCCTTACGAACGGAGTATTGAAAATGCGTCATAAACATGGCGGTCGCAAGCTGCAGCGCACCTCGTCCCACCGTCTTGCGCTGCTGCGCAACATGTCGGCGGCGCTGATCAAGCATGAACAGATCACCACCACCACGCCCAAGGCGCGCGAACTGCGCCCTTATCTTGAAAAGCTGATCACGCTGGCTAAAAAGGGCGGTCTTTCGAACCGCCGTCTGGCCCACGCCCGGCTGCTTGACGAGACTCAGGAAAAGAAGCTGTTTGAAGTGCTGGCAGCGCGTTATGCTACCCGCGAAGGTGGCTATACCCGTATCATCAAGGCCGGCTATCGCGCTTCGGATGCCGCGCCGATCGCAGTCATCGAACTGGTTGACCGGGATGTGGCTGCCAAGGGCCAAGATTCAGGCCCGGTGATGACTGACGAAGCCTTCGACGAGGCATAAGTCTGGTACGGAAATCTCGCGAATGAATTGCAAAGGCGGTTGTGGATGTTACGTTCGCAGCCGCCTTTTTGCATTTTTGGAGTGAAGGATGTCGCGTGCCTGCCTGGCGGTGGTTACAAGCCTGTTGGCCGCCCTTGCTGCGATGAGTGCAGCAGTGGGCGGGGTTAGCGCCAGGGAAACTGATCCGGCCATGATCGATAAAACCACCAAGCAGGCGGTTGCTGTAACCGCCGGGCCGACCGCTTCGCTTCCAATGGCATCAGGTTTCGTGGGTGACGATGGCACCTATACCACCTATCCCGCGACCCGCGCCGCGCCATTGATCGAGCTGCAATTTGGCGAGAAGATTGCCGATCCCTATCGCTGGCTGGAAAACGATGTCCGCAGCGATGCCGAGGTCGCCAATTGGGTCAGGCAGCAGAACGCGGTTACCAGCGATTATCTTGCAGCATTGCCGCAGCGCGCCTGGTTTGCAGCACGGATCAAGGCGCTAATGGATTATGAGCGGTTTGGCCTGCCGGTAAAGGCGGGGAAGCGCTATTTCTACACACGCAATGCAGGCTTGCAAAATCAGGCGCAGCTGTTTGTCCGTAGTGGCCTGAATGGAACGCCGCAGCTGCTGCTTGATCCCAATAGCTGGGCCAAGGACGGCGCTGCCGCGTTGGCGGAATGGGTGCCATCGCCTGATGGCAAGCTACTGGCCTATGCAGTTCAGGATAGCGGATCGGACTGGCGGACCATCCGCGTTATCGATGCGACTAAGGGCCATCAACTGGCGGACGAGATCAGATGGGCCAAGTTCACCAGCATCGCATGGGCCGGCAATGACGGGTTCCTCTATTCGCGTTTCCCCGAACCTGCCCCGGGCGCGGCATTTCAATCGTTGAACTTGAACCAGGCAATCTATTATCACCGCGCCGGAACGCTGCAATCGGCTGATGAGTTGGTCTATGCCACACCCGGCCAGCCAGAGCTTGGCCATTCGGCTGATGTGACCCATGATAACCGCTGGGCGGTGATAACCTCTGCCAAAGGGACCGATGCCAAGAATGAACTGCATGTCATCCGGCTTGGGCATGTCAGGCGCTGGGCGACACAGCTGCTGGTCGGCGGACTTGAAAACGAATGGCGGCTGATCGAAGGCGATGGTGACGCGCTGTGGCTGATGACCAACCAGGGTGCCGGACGGCGCAAGGTGGTCCGGGCCGATCTTGGTGCATCGGGTGACCAGCACAAGCCGGCGTGGACCTTCACCGATGTTGTGGCCGAGCGCGAGGAAACCCTGGATCGCGCGCAGATCGTCGGTGATCGGCTGATCCTGTCCTATTTGAAAGATGCCACATCAACGGCGGAAATAGTCTCGCTCGATGGCGAGTCGCTGCGCGAGCTGACGCTCAATTCGATCGGCACGGCCACAGGCTTTTCCGGACGGCCCGGTGATCCGGAAACTTTTTACGGGTTCTCCAGCTTCAACCAACCCAATGCGGTTTACCGGTTGGAAAGCAGCACCGGCAAGAGCACGCCCTTCGCACAGCCGCAGCTGAGTTTTGCCCCGGCGGATTTTGTGGTTGAGCAGCGCTATTATGCTTCAAAGGACGGTACGCAGGTGCCGATGTTTCTGGTCCGCAAAAAAAGCGTGGCGGCGGCGGGCCAGGCGGTGCCGACGTTGCTTTATGGCTATGGCGGGTTCGATATTTCGCTGACTCCCGGATTTTCGGCAACGCGGATGGCCTGGCTGGATGCGGGCGGGGCGTTTGCAATGGCCAATCTGCGTGGCGGCGGCGAATATGGCAAGGCGTGGCATGATGGCGGGCGCCTGGCCAACAAGCAGAACGTATTCGATGATTTCATTGCTGCGGGCGAATATCTGATCGCGCAAGGGATCACCCCGCGCGGCGGTCTGGCGATCCAGGGCGGTTCCAATGGGGGATTGTTGGTCGGCGCGGTGGTCAATCAGCGGCCAGATCTGTTCGCAGCAGCCAATGCAGCGGTCGGCGTGATGGATATGCTGCGGTTTGATCGGTTCACCGCCGGGCGATATTGGGTGGATGATTATGGTTATCCAGATCGCGAGGCTGATTTCAGGGTGCTGCGGGCCTATTCGCCCTATCATAACATTCGCGCCCGAGCGGATTATCCTGCAATGCTGGTGACGACCGCCGATAATGATGACCGGGTCGTACCCGGCCATAGTTTCAAATATACCGCAGCGTTGCAGGCCGCGCAGGCCGGATCGCGCCCGCATCTGATCCGGATTGAAACCCGCGCTGGACATGGAACGGGCAAGCCGACCGACAAAGTGATCGAGGAGGGAGCGGATATCCTCGCCTTCCTCGCCCAAGCGACCGGGCTGGCGGTCAGCCCGCGCTGATTGGTGCAGGCGCTGGCTCTTGCTGCGCCGGACCAGCGTGATGCAGCGGCCAGGTGGCAACTTCGCGCAGATTGCGGGGGGCATGGTCCAGCCCGGTTGGCGGAAAGCTGGTGGGCTGGTGATAGGATCCGGCGATCAGATCAAAGATCGGAAACAGCGCCGCAAAATTGCTGTCATAATGTTCGGGTAGCCGGGAATGGTGGCGGCGGTGATAGGATGGGCTGTTAAGTGTCCATGAGTACCGCCCGAAATCGAACGGCAGATTGGCGTGGACCACAAAGTTCCACATGCTGAGCACCATATAGCAATAGACCATCAGCGGGGTTGGCGCGATGATCAGTGCGGTCGCGGTCCAGATCGTCACCGATTTTATCAGCTGGTCGGCCCAGAAATGGCGGTTGGTGGTGAGCGCTGACATCTCTGGATCGGAATGGTGTAACGAGTGCATCGCCCACAGCAGCGGCACCTTGTGCTGTGCACGGTGGTAGAGATATTCGCCTAGATCCGAGACGAGCAGGAAAATCGGGAAGGCGGCCCACAGCGGTATAGCGCCGCCATCGATCAGCGAAGTACCGCGCCACCACTGAAACAATGGCAGCATGCTGATCCCGGCCAGGACGTAAAGCGCCCAGGCTTGAAGGTTGATCCGCCAATCGCCACGCGGACTGCCGCGCCGCCATTCCAGCAGCGTCAGCCCTAGAACGACCAGCATCCCGGGCAATAATGCAAGCAACAAAGCCATGCTGCGGGATTACGCATGAATGGTTAACCGAGCTTTACGGGAATCTGGCGTTCAGAAAAATACCATCAAACATGAACAGTTTCTGACATGTCAATTCAGGCTTCCGCTACGCTCGATTCGGTATTTCACTTTCGACGCCGGGCTATTCCGCCAGGTAGACTCGAAGGATTATAGCCATGAAGACCATTTCCAAAGCTCTGGCCAAGGGCGCAATCGCTACCGTCGCGGCTGGCGCGA
>JAYVKX010000320.1:0-4532 GCA_043768005.1 Novosphingobium sp.
CTGGCCGAGGCGCAGCAGGTCGATCTGATCATCCTGGCGCGGTATATGCAGGTCTTGTCCGATCAGCTGTGCCGCAAGCTGGATGGGCGGGTAATCAACATCCATCACAGCTTCCTGCCCGGCTTCAAGGGCGCAAAACCCTATCACCGCGCCTATGAGCGAGGGGTGAAGATGGTCGGGGCCACCGCGCATTACGTCACCCCCGATCTGGATGAAGGGCCGATCATTACCCAGGATGTTTCGATCGTCGATCACGCCGATACGGTCGAGGAGCTGATTTCGCAGGGCCAGGATACCGAGAGCCGGGTGCTGGCCCGCGCGGTCAAGCTGCATCTTGAACACCGGGTCATGCTCAACGGCGGCCGTACTGTCGTATTCAAATAGTCATGACTGCCGCGCAAACCCTGTTCGCTGCGCTGGATGCGGCGGGTATCAGCTGGACCTTGCATGAGCATGAGGCGGTGTTCACGGTTGAGGCCAGCGAACAGCTGCACCGCACGATTGCGGGAATGCACACCAAAAACCTGTTCCTCAAAGATGCGGGCGGTCAGTTCTGGATCGTCACCGCGCCGCATGATGCGCGGGTTGATCTGAAAGCGCTGGCTGCGGCAATTGGCGCCAAAAAAGTGAGCTTTGGCAAGGCCGAAGACATGGAGCGGCTGCTGGGTGTATCCCCCGGATCGGTGACGCCGCTGGCTGCGATCAATGACGGCGATGGAGCGGTAAAAGTGGTCATCGACAGCCGGCTGGCGGCGGCCGAATACGTCAATGTGCATCCGCTGCGCAACACTGCTACAATGGGCCTACAAGGCACCGGGCTGGTCAAATTCCTGTCCGGCACTGGCCATGCGCCAATCATTGTAAGGGTTCCATCGCCGCTATGAGCATCAGTGCTTTTGAATTGTTCAAGATCGGGGTCGGCCCATCCAGTTCGCACACTGTCGGGCCGATGGTGGCGGCGCGGCGGTTTGGCCAATGGCTGGAGGCGAATGGGCAGCTGGGCAAGGTCCGCAAGCTCAAGGTTGAGCTTTATGGCTCGCTGGCGCTGACCGGGAGGGGCCATGCCACCGATACAGCAGTGCTGCTGGGACTGTCCGGAGCAGAACCGGCGAGCCTCGATATCGATGCCGCACCGCAGCTGATCGCGGATATAAATCAGTCCTGCACGCTGCGGCTGTTCGGACGGCAGGAAGTGGCCTTCGATCCGGCGAGCGATCTGGTATTTCATCAGCGGGTCCGCCAGCCGTTTCACACCAATGCCATCGCCTTTGATAGCTATGACGCAGAAGGCGCGCTGATCGCCCGGCGGATGTATTATTCGGTCGGTGGCGGCTTTGTGGTGGATGAGGATGAGGCGGGCAGCAACAGCCGCACCGCTTCGGATCACGCTATCCTGCCCTATGATTTTGGCTCGGGCAACGAGCTGCTCGAACTGGGGGCCAGCAGCGGCAAGAGCTTTGCCGAGCTGGTCTTTGCCAATGAATGCGCCCGGCTGCCCGCAGCCGAGGTTGAGGCCGGGCTGGATGCGCTGGCTCAGGCGATGTCTGACAGCATCGATCGCGGCTGCCGCCAGGGCGGCGTCCTGCCCGGCGGCCTCAAGGTAAAGCGCCGCGCGGGGCATCTTGCGGGAGAATTGGCGGCGCGGCAGGAAGCCAACCTCAGTGATCCGCTGGCGGTGCTGGACTGGATCAATCTTTGGGCGATGGCGGTCAATGAGGAAAACGCGGCAGGCGGCCGGGTGGTGACTGCCCCGACCAATGGCGCTGCCGGGATCATTCCGGCGGTGATGCGGTTCCATGATCGCTGCTATCGCGGCACCCCGGAAACCCGGCGGATCTTCCTGCTGACCGCCGCCGCGATTGGCGCTTTATACAAGAAGAACGCCTCGATTTCAGGCGCGGAAGTCGGCTGTCAGGGCGAAGTTGGCGTGGCCTGTTCGATGGCCGCCGCCGGGCTGACCGCAGTGCTGGGCGGAACCAACGCCCAGATCGAAAACGCCGCCGAGATCGGCATGGAGCATAATCTGGGGCTGACCTGCGATCCGGTAGCGGGGCTGGTGCAAATCCCTTGTATTGAACGCAACGCCATGGGCGCGGTAAAGGCGATCGATGCCTCGCGGCTGGCAATGATGGGCGACGGATCGCATATGGTCAGCTTGGACAAGGTGATCGAGACGATGCGCCAGACCGGGCTCGATATGCGGGCCAAATACAAGGAAACCTCGCTGGGCGGCCTGGCCGTCAATGTCGTCGAATGCTGAATTTCAGGAGAAGCTGCCCATGAAAACCCGCGCTGCCGTTGCCTTTGCCCCCAAGACCCCGCTGGAGATCGTCGAGCTTGATCTCGAAGGCCCCAAGGCGGGTGAAGTGCTGGTCGAGATCATGGCCACCGGCATTTGCCATACCGATGCCTATACGCTCGACGGACTGGACAGCGAGGGGATCTTCCCCAGTGTGCTGGGCCATGAAGGTGCCGGCATTGTGCGTGAAGTTGGCGCAGGCGTTACCAGTGTAAAGCCGGGCGATCATGTGATCCCGCTCTACACCCCCGAATGCCGCCAGTGTAAATCATGCCTTTCGGGCAAGACCAATCTGTGCACCGCGATCCGCGCCACTCAGGGCAAAGGCGTGATGCCCGATGGCACTTCGCGCTTTTCCTACAAGGGCCAGACCATCTTCCATTATATGGGCTGCTCAACCTTTTCGAACTTCACTGTTTTACCGGAAATCGCGGTCGCCAAAATCCGTGAGGACGCGCCGTTCAACACCAGCTGCTACATCGGCTGCGGGGTGACCACCGGGGTTGGCGCGGTGGTGAACACGGCGAAAGTCCGTCCGGGCGATAATGTCATCGTGTTCGGGCTGGGCGGGATCGGCCTCAACGTGCTGCAGGGCGCGCGAATGGCGGGCGCGGGAATGATCGTCGGCGTCGATATCAATCCAACCCGTGAGGAATGGGGCCGCAAGTTCGGGATGACGCATTTCGTCAATCCCAAAGACATTGACGGGGACATTGTGGCGCATCTGGTCGCGCTGACCGATGGCGGGGCGGATTACACCTTTGATTGCACCGGCAACACCACGGTCATGCGTCAGGCGCTGGAAGCCTGCCACCGCGGCTGGGGCACTTCGATCATCATCGGGGTGGCCGAGGCGGGCAAGGAAATCTCCACCCGCCCGTTCCAGCTGGTCACGGGGCGCAACTGGCGCGGGACCGCGTTTGGCGGGGCCAAGGGCCGCACCGATGTGCCCAAGATCGTCGATTGGTACATGCAGGGCAAGATCGAGATCGATCCGATGATCACCCATGTTTTGTCGCTTGAGGAAATCAACAAGGGCTTCGATCTGATGCACGCCGGGGAATCGATCCGGAGTGTGGTGGTCTTCTGATGGAGCAGCTCAGCACCAATCGCAGTCACGGCGGCACCCAGGGGGTCTATACGCATCAGTCCTCCGAAACTGGCACGCCGATGAGTTTCTCTGTGTTCGTCCCCGATCATGCGGCGGGCGCGAAGCTGCCGGTGCTGTGGTATCTTTCGGGGCTGACCTGCACCCACGCCAATGTCACCGAGAAGGGTGAATTCCGCGCCGCTTGTGCTGAAGCAGGGGTGGTTTTCGTCGCGCCGGACACTTCCCCGCGCGGCGACGATGTGCCCGATGACGATGGCTATGATTTTGGCAAGGGCGCAGGCTTCTATGTCGATGCCACGCAGGAACCATGGGCCAGGAATTTCCGGATGCGCAGCTATATAGAGCAGGAACTGCCCGCGCTGATCGCAGCGAATTTTCCGGCCGATATGGCCCGGCAGGGGATCACCGGGCACAGCATGGGCGGCCACGGCGCGCTGACGATTGCGCTGCGCAATCCCGGCCGGTTCCGCTCAGCCAGCGCCTTCGCCCCGATCGTCAGTCCGCTGAACTGTCCGTGGGGAGAGAAGGCCCTGACCGGCTATCTTGGCCAGGATCGCGCACAATGGCGGGAATATGATGCCTGCGCCCTGATCGAGGATGGCGCGCGGCTGCCCGATCTGCTGATCGATCAGGGCGAGGGGGATAATTTCCTGCATGAACAGCTCAAGCCCGGGCTGCTGGCGCTGGCCTGCAAAAAGGCCGGCATCCCGGCAACGATCCGGATGCAGCCGGGCTATGACCATTCCTATTACTTCATCTCCAGCTTCATGGCCGATCATGTCGCGTGGCATGCGGAGCGCCTCAACAGGTGAACCAGGAAGCGCGCCTTGCCGAAATTTGCGCGGAGCATGGCACCTGCGAAGGTCCGCTGCTACCAATCCTCCACGCCGTGCAGGCAGAGTTTGGCTGCGTTGATACCGCAGCCGAGGCGCAGATAGCGGGCGCGCTGAACCTTAGCCGTGCCGAAGTTCACGGCGTGGTCAGTTTCTATCACGATTTCACACCCCAAGCCGATCCGCGCCCACAGGTGCAGCTATGCCGCGCCGAAGCCTGCCAGGCGCGGGGGGTTGAGGCGCTGGTGGCCGCAGCAGAGGCGGCGGCGGGCGAACGGGTAAAGCTATC
>JAYVKX010000321.1:0-2311 GCA_043768005.1 Novosphingobium sp.
GGCCTGGTGGTGATCGATTTCATCGACATGGAATATGGCTCGAACGTCCGCAAGGTCGAAAAGGCGATGAAGGACGCGCTCAAGAACGATCGCGCCCGGATCCAGGTTGGCCGCATTTCAAGCTTTGGTCTGATGGAGATGAGCCGCCAGCGCCTGCGCACCGGCGTGCTTGAGGCTACCACCCGGTCTTGCCCGCATTGCGATGGCACAGGCCTGGTTCGCACCGCCTCCAGCGCCGGGCTTTCCGCACTGCGCTTGATCGAAGAAGAAGCCGCCAAGGGCAAGGGCAGCGTCATCTCGCTTTATGCCAGTACGGAAGCGGCGGTTTACCTGCTCAATGCCAAGCGCACCGATCTGCACGAGATCGAACAGCGTTATGGCGTACGGGTTGAAGTGCTGCCGGAAGGTGAAAATGAGGGCGCCAAGATGCGCGTCGCCTCATCCGGGCCGCGCCCTGAATTCGTCCCCAGGTTCGAGCCGATCGTGATCGAGCCAGACGACGAGGACGAGATCGACGATACCTATGAGGATGAAGACGGCGAGGAAGAAGCCGCCCGTAATCGTGAAGCTGATGATGGTGAGCGCGGTGAAGGCGATCGCGGCGATGGCCGGGGCAAACGCCGCAAGCGCCGCCGGGGCCGGGGCCGGGATCGGGCTGACGATGAAGGCGGCAGTTCTGCTCTCCCTGTCGAAGCAGGCGAAGCTGCCAACGACGATGATGACGGCGAAGGCGAAGAAACCGGAGAGGCCCGCGAAACTACCGAGCCGGGCGAAGATGGCGAAGGCCCACGCAAGCGGCGCCGGCGTGGTCGTCGTCGGCGTGGTGGACGCAATCGCGGTGAGAACGGCGAAGGCGTGAGCGAAGACGGCGAAGCTCAGGATGGCGAAGACGGCGAGGATGCGGCTGCCGTACCCGCAGCCGAAGCGGTCGTTGCCGCAGAAGCCCCGGCCAAACCGCGCCGCAGCCGCCGCAAGCCGACTGATGTAGCAGCCGCCGAAGCCGAAGCACCCGCTGCGGTTGAAGCTGAAGTTGCTGCTCCGGTTGAAGCCGCCGCTGCTGCTGATGAAGCCACCGCCAAGCCCAAGCGCAGCCGCCGCAAAAAGGCTGATGCCGAAACTGATGCCCCGGCAGAAGTCGTGGCCGAAGCGGTAGCTGAACCTGTTGCACTGGAAGCAACGCCGACTGCCGCTGAAACAGCACCGGCCAAGCCCAAGCGCTCACGCGCCAAAAAGGCCGCGCCCGAAGCTATTGCCGAGGAAGCCGCCGCTCCGGGCGACGATGCGGATGAAGACGGGCCGCGTCGTAGCGGCTGGTGGCAGCGGACCTTCGGGAACTAGGCTCAACTTAAACCCTCCCTGTCTCGCATAGCGGGACGGGGAGGTTCGGCCTAATCCGCCTTCATCCCGGCACCCCATTCCATCCAGCCCGCCCAGCGCGGGGTCTTGGGAAGATAGCCCTGGCCCAGCAGCGTCACGGCCAATCCGGCATCAACCACGGCAGAGCTTACGGGCCGAGTCAGATGGCAGCCCCCGGCTAGCCGCTTCCACACCGGTTCGATCCGGTCCTGCCAGTTTGCGACCCCGGCATCGGGCGCGCGGCCATGTTCCAGAAACAACAACTGCCCGCCGGGCTTCAGGATGCGGCGCAGTTCTGCCAGCACCTGGGCGGGATCGCTGACCGAACACAGCGTATAGGTGCACACCACCGTATCAAAGCGATCAGCGACAAACGGAATATCCTCGCCAAAGCCCTGCCGGATGTCAGTCGCCCAGCCCTTTTTCGCGGCCTCTTGGCGCGCATAATCAAGGCCCTTGTCGGATGGATCGATCCCGGCATAGCTGGTGATCCGGGCACCATCATAAAAACGCTGGTTGATCCCCCCGCCGCAGCCAATCTCGAACACCTGGCCGCGCGCAAGCGGCACCAACTTGGCGCGGAGCCCCATGATCCCGGGCGCACTGCAAGCGCATTTTATAAAGCGCGGGACGATGTGATCGTCATACCAGCTGGCAATGCCCATCATTGTTCCCCTTATCCTTGACCGATATCTACAAGTCGGACCTTGGGCACACCGACTAGCCACCATACCGCTCCGCACAGTGATAGTGCAGATGCAGAAGCAAACGCCCAGCCATAACCGCCAAGCCGGTCAATAATCAGTCCGGTGATGATCGGGCCAACGATCCCCGCCGCATTTCCAATCGCGTTCTGCACTCCGGCCCAGCTCCCCGCAGCGCGCGGCCCGGAGAACATCTGGGCAAGCGCAAACAGATTGGTCGCCCCCCCGACTGCACCCATGGTTCCAGCCAG
>JAYVKX010000322.1:0-2760 GCA_043768005.1 Novosphingobium sp.
CTCGACGCGATCAGTCATGCCCTGACTTTGGCCGAACTCGAGGGCCTCGCGCTGGGATGTCGCGGCGCGGTCGATGCGGGGCTGGGGCTGGTGCTGGGCAAGCAGTTCGACATTCCCAAGTTGGCTTCGGGAACTCTGGGTGTCACCGCCGAGATTTCATTCAAGCGCAACGCCCAGTGGATTCTTTCGCTCCGCAAGACCCCGGCTGGCATGCAATTCGTGCTCAGCCGCGACGACTCGCGCGAGAAGAACTGGGCCGCGGGGGTCGATCTCAAGCTCGATGCCGCGCCGCTCGCGCGCCAAGTGCATGACCTGCTGGTTGAAGCCAAAGACTTCACCGGCCCGGTGCTGGAAACGATCAAGCCGTTCCTCAGTCCGGGGACTTACCTTGCAACCAAAGCCAAGGCGCTGCTCAAGACCACTGCGGCTTCGATCATCGATCAGCAAGACCTGCGCGATGCCGTGCTCAAAGACCTCTCGCTGGCTTTGGGCGAGGACCAGACCGAGACCAGCGCGCTGACCGCTTTGCTGATGGACAAGCTCGCCACGCATGCTGCCGCTGCCAGTCAGGGGGTGCTCGCCGATGCCAGCGAATGGACAGCTTCGCTGGTCGACAGCCTGACCCGCGAAGTTCCGGGCTTTGCCGGACTGGGGCTCGCCGACAAGCTGAAGGGCCGAATCCAACCGCTGCTGAGCGACGTCAAGACCGCCTTCGACAATCAGGTTGAGGCCTTGATCTCGGACGCGGCGGTTTCGGCCAAGCTGGCCAAGGAGCTGTCGTCGATCGGTACTTCGGTCAAGGCGGCCGAACGCGATGCCGACAAGTTGCTGGCGGGGGTGCGCGAAGCGGTTGGGAAAGTTCAGGCATTCGCCGACAAGGTGATCGCTGCGACGGCTGACGCCGCTTCGGGCAAGCTCGAGGCACGGTTCGGTTGGTCGGGGGCCGACCAGAACAGCCTCAAGTACGAACTGTCGGGAACCTTCACCCAATCGACACCGGAAACCGCAAGCCTGTGGCGCTCGCTCGTCACTGGACGGCTCCAGCCGTTCCAGAAGATCCTTGCCGATCCGGCGCTGGCACCGGCCGGGCTGACCTTGTCAGCAGACTCAAGCCTGTCGCGGTTCACTTCGCGCGAGCGCGGATTTGCGGCCGAAATCGTCATCCTTGGCATCGATCTGTCGATCAGTTCGATCGTCAAGGGCGAGGCGACGGTTACCACCAACGCGTCGGGGGATATTGCAGTTACCGCCGAAGGCAGCGCGTTACGCAAGATCGAAGGCTTCGACGAAGGCCGCTCCGCCACCTTTATCAGCTCGTGGGATCTGTTGATGACCAAGGCCGACAACGCAAGCGGTCAGCGCCGGACCATGGCGGTACAGATCGGTTTCGACCACACCGACAAGAACCTCAAGGCCGACGAGGTCGAAGGCATGCTCCAGGGGCTGCGCGATCAAGGCCTGATCGATCCGTCGCGCGTCGCCAATGCACTGGCGATCTATCAGGACTGGCGGGTCAAGGGCGCGCCCGGCGGAAAGGTCAAAGGGCGCATCGGCATTCGCATGCGGGTGCCTGATACCGCCGTCGACGCGATGGTTGCGCTCGGACGCAAGCTGGTCCTGCACGATGTCGGGGCGACGCTTGAAACCTTCGATCGGGCGGTCCGCAACCAGATCGCGGCCGGCGTCGCATCACAGAAGCAGTTCGACCGCGACATCGGTACAGCGCGCGATAATTTCACGATCTCAGTCAAGACCGATGATCCGGCGACCTATATGCTGGCGCTGTGGAATTCGAAGACCCGCCTTCTGCCCAGCCAAGACGACGGTCCGCGACTTTCGGCCTTGGCCCAGCTGATTCCGCGCGCCGGAGCATACCTCTCAATGCTCACGACCATGGCGCAAATATACGATGCCGTGCCTTCTGATGGCGGCAATCAACCCGGCACATGGACGCAGGAAGACTATGCCAAGGCGGAAAAAGCTCTGGCATCCGCAGCGCGGCAATGGCTTAGACTCAACGCAGACTTCATTTTCTGGTTCAAATCGTCGCTCCATCCCGCTCTTCTTGCATTCCTACGTTTACTTGCTGAGGTGAACGGAACAGCTACAACTGGCGCGCCAGATGAATCAGGGAGTTTTTCCAGCAACCAACTTATCCAGATAACGATGACATCCGACGAGACTTCGCTGGCTATTCCCGTCTAGGTGATCAGTAATGGATGCGGCTGAGGCGTGGACCAGGCAGGCACGGTCATCGTGCCGGAACCGTTCCAGCGCCTCAAGCGATCCTGTGAGTTTCTCTGCGGGCGTTGCCATGGTGCTCGTCCTGGGGCTGGGATATTTTTCGTATTTCGTGCCGTGAAAAAAGTTGGCAAACACTTCGCATAATCTGCGAGCCTAGATTTACCGGGCGTGTCAGCGCGAGCGACCTGCCGGTTTGCAGATGTCAAACGCACTGGCTTAATCAATGCAAAGGAAACCACGATCCCATACTCAAAATCATGTACGATAAGCACTGAATGAGCGCTTTGCCCTTGCGATAAACTGAAATACTATGCTACACAATGAATGTGCTCGAAATATCGCCTCAGGACTCGAACCCGGTAAGCAAAAATAGTCCCGGGGCACGAACAGGGGCATTTCAATCTCCGAAATCTATATCAGATAAGTATATCAAATACTTGCCTTTTACTTTAGAAGCCTCTTCTGGGCACCAGCAGTTTCGAAACCACTGAAAACCTTGGGAAATCGTCCACCGGA
>JAYVKX010000323.1:0-3804 GCA_043768005.1 Novosphingobium sp.
AGCCTGAGCCTGGTGATCCACGTTGAAACCCCGCGCGATGCCGAGATCCTCCAGCACCGTTCGGGCCGCACTGGACGCGCCGGCAAAAAGGGCACGGCGGTGCTGATCGTACCCTATCCGCGCCGCCGCCGGGTGGAAGGCATGCTGCGAGTTGCCCGGATTGCGGCGGAATGGATCGCCGTGCCAACCCCCGAAGCCATTCGCGCCCGCGACGCCGAGCGGATGCTCGAAGCTTTGGTAGCGCCAATCGAGGTCAGCGATATTGAACGGGAAATCGCCGGGCAGATCATGGGCCGGATGACCCCTGAAGAGATCGCCCTTGCCCTGGTGCGCGCCCACAGCGCCCGTCTGCCCGATCCCGAAGAACTGCTCCAGCTGGGCCAGGGAAATCGGGATGGTGGCCGTGATGGTGGCCGTGACGGCGGCGGGGCTGAGGCCCATCACCGCGCTGGCTTCGATGATATCGTCTGGTTCAAGATGGACATCGGTCGCCGCCAGAATGCCGATCCGCGCTGGATCTTGCCGCTGCTGTGCCGCCGCGGCCACATCACCAAGAACGAGATCGGGGCGATCCGCATTGCCGCGACCGAGACATATTTTCAGGTTCCCCGCACGGTTGTCGCCAAATTCAAGGCTGCGCTGGCGCGGACGGCTGTTCCCGGCGGCGAAGATGAGAGCGGCATCTCGATCGAACAATCGGCCGAGGCACCCGGTGGCGGCTCCAGAGATGGCCCGCGCGAGCCGCGCCGCGACGCCCCGCGCGAACCGCGCAGCGATGCACCGCGCCATGCCGCGCCAAGCGAGGCCCCGCGCCGCGCCCAACTCAAACCCAGCGACAAGCCTAATGATCGGCCCCGCGAATATGACCGCAGCAAGCGCCCCGGCGGAAGCGGGCCTGGCGGCGGCATGGGCAAAAAGCCCCCGTTCCGTCCGCGCCCAGCCCATGACGGCGGCCCCGGCCAGCCGGGCGGCGCGCCCTATCGGGCCAAGCCCCGCCCCAAGGGCCCCCGCTCATAGTAGTACACCACCCTAGATGATCCGCATTCTGGTCGATGCCGATGCCTGCCCGGTGAAGGATGAGATCTACAAAGTCGGCTTCCGCCATGCGGTGCCGGTCACCATCGTCAGCAACAGCCCGTTTCGCGTGCCGCTGCATGATCTGGTGACTCGGGTGGTGGTCAGCGACGGGTTCGATGCCGCCGATGATTGGATCGCGGAAAACTGCACCGCCGCCGCAGTGGTGATTACCGGCGATATCCTGCTGGCAGATCGCTGCATCAAGGCAGGCGCGCAGGTGCTGGGGCATAATGGCAGGCCGTTCACCGCCGCCTCTATCGGCAGCGCCATCGCGACCCGCGCGATCATGGCCGATCTGCGCGCGGGCGGCGATATTATCGGCGGCGGCGCGGCCTTCAGCAAAGCCGATCGCTCACGCTTCCTGTCCGCGCTGGACGAGGTGCTGGTCCGGCTGAAGCGCGCGGGTTAGCCCCAATCAACCCCCGACGATAAACCGCGCCACCGGCAACCACGCGGGCGAATGGTAAGCTATCGTCGTGACAAATTCACCCGCCAGAATGAACGGCACAGCCCAGCGATAGACCGGATGGATCCGCCTGCGGGTCCGCAGATCATGCGCCATGGCCAGCAGCAGCAGCAGGGTCGTTCCGGTATAGCTGTGGATCAGCAGGCCAAGATAGCCATCGCCCACCATTCGCTCCAGGCCATCACCCCACCACCGGGCATAGGCCGCGCCGATGATCAGGATGGTCGCCAGCAGGATCAGCCGTTTATGCGCGGGCGAATCGCGGCGGTGGGCGATGGCAGAACCGGCCAGCGTCCCGAACCCGATCACGTACCAGATCGGGATGATGAAGAAGGCCTGGCTGTCTGGCGGATGGCTCAGATAATAGCGCTGGCTGTAGACCTCAGAAAAGAACCCGCTCAGCACCATCACCGGGATCAGCACTACGGCGATCAGCCCCAGCTTGCGGTGGGTCGTGTGATGGGCGGTGCGGATCAACAGCACTTGCACCGTCAGCAGCAGCAGCCAGCCGACATAGGCCGCAGCATGGATGTGCAGGATCAGCGGCGCGGGATAATCAGCCTGGCCTTGCACCCTGCCCAGTATCGCCGGACCGAAACCCATCGCAAAGCCCAGCCAGCACAGCACCACAAAGGCAGCAAAGAAATGGGGATCGGCTGGATGATAGGCCGGGAACCGCCCGCCAGGCATTGGCTCGCGCCGATCAGACCAGCGCCTGTCGCTTTCCTGCCGCTCGTCTGCCCGCCGGTCATCGGCACGTCGATCATCGACCCGCCGTTCCTGTGGACCAATGTCCATTGCTCATCCCCCCGCAAGCGCCGTCGTTCGCGGCACTTTGGATCGACCCCGCAGCAACATCCTCCAAAAAGGTCCAGCTTACAAGTCCGGCTTACAGGCCCGCTTGTGCCAACGCCCGATCAAGATCCTCGATCAGATCATCAGGATCTTCAAGGCCCACATTGAGCCGCAGCATCCCTTCGCTCACCCCCATTTCGGCGCGGGCCTCAGCGCTGACCGAATAATGCGTGGTCGAGGCGTTGTGGCACATCAGCGATCGGGAATCGCCGATATTGTTTGAAATATCGATCAATTCCAGCCCGTCGAGCAGCGCATGGGCCTGCGCGCGGCCATCCAGTTCAAAGGCGAAGATCGATCCGCAGGCATCCATCTGCTTCAAGGCAAGGTTATGCTGCGGGTGGCTGGGAAGCCCGGGATGGAGCATCCTTAGCACCCGTCCTTCGAGGAATTTCCCAATTTTAAGGGCATTTTCGCTCTGCTTCTTCACCCGCAGGTCGAGCGTTTCGAGCCCTTTCAGCACCACCCAGGCATTGAACGGTGAACAGTTCGGCCCGGTGTTGCGCTGAAACGGCAGCAGCTTGTCATTGATGAACTCGGCACTGCCGCACACCGCACCGGCCAGCACACGGCCCTGCCCGTCCATCAGCTTGGTCGCCGAATAAGCCACCACATCGGCGCCAAATTCCAGCGGGCGCTGCAAGGCGGCGGTGCAGAACGCATTGTCGACCACCGTCGTGATCCCGTGCGATCTGGCAAGGCCGCAAACGAACGCCAGATCGACGATATCCATGGTCGGATTGGCCGGAGTTTCAAAGAAGAATACTTTGGTATTGGGGCGGATCGCGGCTTCCCACGCAACATTGTCGCGTGCATCGATGGTCGTCGCCTCGATCCCGAAGCGCGGGAACAGGCTGTCGGTCAGCCAGCGGCACGAGCCGAATGCGGCGCGGGCGGCAACCACATGATCGCCCTGGCTCAACTGGCACAGCAGCGCAGTGGTCATCGCCGCCATCCCGGTCGCCTGCGCGCGGCAGGCTTCGGCCCCTTCCATCAGCGCAATCCGTTCTTCCAGCATCGCCACGGTCGGGTTCTGCAGCCGGGAATAGGTCATCCCCGCGTCCTCGCCCCGGAACCGCGCCGCAGCGGTGCCCGCATCATCATAGGCATAACCCGAGGTCAGGAACAGCGCTTCGCTAGTCTCGCCCTGCTCGCTGCGCCAGGTGCCCCCGCGCACGGCCTGCGTCGCAGCGCGCCAGTTGCGGGTGATCGAGCGGTCCTGTCCGGTGGTGCGTTTCATGGACCGGGCTGTAAGTGCGCTGCAACCCCGGTGCAAGTCCATTGCACTTGCCCGCTCCCGCCATTATCCGGTCCAGCAATGCGCGCGCCCGTCTCTCAGGATAAAGACCCTGCCGCATGGTGCGCGGTGATTGCGGTGTTTTTCCTCGCGCTGGTGTGGCACCGGC
>JAYVKX010000324.1:0-2027 GCA_043768005.1 Novosphingobium sp.
CGCAGCTGCGCGGGCTGCAATGGCCGTGGCTTCAGCCAGCGCGGAACCTGCCGCCGAGGCGCGCATGCTCGAGGTATCGAACGATCTTTATGAATTCCACTTTGCCTATCCGGAAGAGGCTGCGGCGATTCCCGCGCTCAAGGCCAGGCTCGATGCTGATTTGATCCGCAGTCAAGCTGAACTGAGCAAGGAAGCCAGAGAAGAGCAGGCCGAGGCTGCGAAGAGCGGCTTTCCTTTCCGCGCGCATACCCGCTCGCAGAATTGGAAGCTGGTGACGCAGACGCCGGGCTGGCTCAGCCTATCCTCACTGGTGGCAACCTATTCAGGCGGCGCACATCCCAACTATTGGTTTGCCGCAATTCTGTGGGACAAGGCTGGCGGCAAGGCGCAGGATGTGGCTGATCTGTTTACCTCGAAACAGGCGTTATCCGCCGTAATCCGCAAGGACTTCTGCGCGGAGCTAAACCGCCAGCGCGCCAAAAAGCGCGGGTTTCCGATCGATCCGGTTAGCACTGACAGCTTTGATGAATGTATCGATCCGGTGGCGGAAACGGTGATCCTTGGCTCGTCCAACGGGCGGACCTTTAACCGCATAGGCATCCTGGTTTCGCCCTATGAAGCCGGACCATATGCCGAGGGCGATTATGAGGTGACGCTGCCGGTCACAGCGCAAGTTCTGGCGGCGGTGAAGGCAGAATACCGGGCGAGCTTTGCGATGAAGTGAGCCGCCTCGCAATTTCACGCCTGCGATGCTACATGCACATTCCATGACCCAATATCAGACCATCGCCGATAATGAGGCTGTCCTGCGCGACGGCACGATCAAGCTGCACGGCGCACCAGCGTTCGATGGTATGCGCAAGGCTGGGCGGCTGGCGGCGGATATACTTGATGCGTTGGTGCCCTTGGTCCAGCCCGGTGTCACTTCCGGCGCGCTGGATGATGTGGTGCGGCAGATGACACTGGATGGCGGCGCGGTTCCGGCGACGCTGGGCTACCGGGGCTATGCCCACAGCTGCTGCATCTCGATCAACCATGTCGTGTGCCACGGCATTCCATCGGACAAGGCGCTGAAGGACGGGGATATTGTCAATATTGATGTCACCCCGCTGCTGGGCGGTTGGCACGGCGATAGCAGCCGGATGTATCTGGTTGGCGATGTACCGCTAAAGGCGCGGCGGCTGATCGACGTTACCTATGAATGCCTGATGATCGGTATCGAACAGGCCAGGCCCGGTGCGCGGCTGGGCGATATTGGCGCGGCGATCCAGAAACATGCCGAGGGCAACCGTTACGGTGTGGTGCGCGAATTTTGCGGACACGGCGTTGGCCGCCTGTTCCATGATTCCCCCGAAGTGGTCCACGCGGCCCGCGCAGGCACCGGGCCGGAACTGCGCCCGGGGATGTTTTTCACGATCGAGCCGATGATCAACCTTGGCAAGCCGGGGGTGAAGATGCTGGAAGACGGCTGGACAGCAGTAACCCGCGATCGCTCACTCTCGGCCCAGTTCGAACATTCGATCGGGATCACCGAGGATGGGGCTGAAGTGTTTACGGCGAGCGCCAAGGGGCTGGACAAGCCGCCTTATTGATCAGCCCCGCGCGGCACGGATCGCAGCGCCCGATGCAAATGGTGCGATGGCCAGCAACACCAGGCTGACCGCACCGGTCAGCGCTATCCCGCTGCCCCTGTCCGCGGCCAGGCTGCCCGCGCCAAAGATCAGCAGCGGCACGGCCAGCGGGATAACCAGCAATCCGGCCAGAGCCGCCCCGCCGCGCAGACCAGCGGTAAGCGCAGCAACGGTTACGCCCAGCGCCGCAAGCCCCGGGGTTCCTGCCAGCAGCCCCAACTCCACAATCCGCAATGTCGCGCCGTCCAGCCCCAGCAACGCCGATGCGGGAACCGCTGCCAGCATCAGCGGCGGGCCAAAGCTAAGCCAATGAGCCAGCACCCGCACCGCGATGATCCATTCCTCGGAAACCCCGCGCAGCGCCCATTGATCGAAAAAACCCAGCTCAAGATCAGG
>JAYVKX010000325.1:0-9279 GCA_043768005.1 Novosphingobium sp.
AGGGCAACCTCGTCAAGGATCAGCTCATCCGCGCTGTCATCGTCCGCGGCGCTGACCGGCCTGCGCCACCATTTCTTGTATTCCGCCCCTTCCTCAAACTCGATCCAGTAGAGGAACTTGCCATCTTTCTGGGGAACGGACTTGTCTGCCTCTTTGATCCGGGCGCGCATTTCCTTGAACAATGCATCGATTCGGGGCTGCTGCGGGGCCATGCGCGTTTCGAACCAGGCGTTTTCGGTTTCGAGGTGGGCCAGGATTTCCGGATCGGTCACCTCGGGATAGCCCGGATCGCGCAGCCAGGCGTAATCATCGCTTACAGTGATCCCGTGGTGGACCGTACTATGCGGTTTCTTTGATGCGATCGGGCCAGAAACCGAGGAGGGTGTGGTAAGTGTCATGCACTGCCTCTATGTTGGCACCATTGTCCCCGCAAGCCGGATACCCAGAACAATGCTGATGCAAACCCATGAAGCCCGCCTCGATGCACTGCGCAAGGAACTCAAGCGCCGCGGCCTCGATGGCTTTGTCGTTCCCATCTCAGATGAAGATATGAGCGAATATGTCGGCGGCTATGCCCAGCGGCTCGCCTGGTTGACCGGCTTTGGCGGATCGGCCGGAACCGCCGTGGTGCTGGCCAACGAGGCCGCGATCTTCGTGGATGGACGCTATACGCTGCAGGTGCGCGATCAGGTGGATGGGCAGCTTTACAGCTATCAGTCGGTGCCGCAGACCAGCATTGCCAGCTGGCTGGGCGCGCATGCCCCCCATGGCGCGAAGATCGGCTATGATGCCTGGCTCCACGGCAAGGGCTGGGTGAGCGCGGCAACCACGGCGCTGGGCGGAAACGGCGGCGCTTTGGTGACGGTGGACAGCAATCCGATCGACGCGGTCTGGGCCGATCGGCCCGAGCCTTCGGCGGCCCCGGCGATTGTCCACAAGTCAGAGTTTGCGGGCCTGTCGGGCGAGGCAAAGCGCGCCATGGTGGCCGAATGGCTGGGTGAAAAGCAGCTGGACGCCGCAGTAGTATCCGCGCTCGATTCGATTGCCTGGCTGCTAAATATTCGGGGGAGCGACGTGGATTGCACCCCGGTCGCCCTCTCGTTCGTGATCGCGCATGCTGATGGCACGGCGGAACTGTTCATTGCCGAGGAAAAGCTCACCCCCGAACTCCGCGTGCATCTGGGCAATGCGGTGCGGATCTCTCCGCGCGAAGCCTTTGTTCCGGCGCTGACCGCGCTGGCGGGCAAGACGGTGGCGGTCGATCCCGAACGCTCGGTCCAGGCCATTTTTGCCGCGCTCGCAGCGGCGGGCGCGAAAGTGACCGAACTGCGTGATCCCACCGTATTGCCCAAGGCGGTCAAGAACCCGGTCGAACAGGCCGGGCAACGCGCCGCGCAAGCCCGCGATGGCGCGGCGATCGCCAAATTCCTCCACTGGCTCAGCGTTGAGGCGCACAAGGGCCAGGAAACCGAATTGTCGGCTGCCGCCAAGCTGCGCGGCTTCCGCGATGCAACCGGGGTTCTGCGCGACCTGTCATTCGATACAATCTCGGGCGCGGGGCCAAATGCGGCGATCCCGCATTACCGGGTCTGCGAGGAATCGAGCCTGACCATCACGCCGAACAGCGTCTATCTGGTCGATTCGGGCGGGCAATATTCCGATGGAACGACCGACATCACCCGGACCATCTGGACCGGGCCAGACGCAGCTCCAGCCGAACAGAAAGACCGCTTCACCCGCGTCCTCAAAGGGCATATCGCACTGGCACTAGCCACTTTCCCGCAAGGTACCGCCGGCAGCCAGCTCGATAGTTTTGCCCGCCAGTATCTGTGGGCAGCGGGCCTCGATTACGCCCATGGCACCGGCCACGGGGTCGGCAGCTTCCTCTCGGTCCATGAAGGACCGCAGCGGATTGCCAAGGCGGCAGGCGGCCAGGCGGGCAGCGAACAGGAACTGCTGGCGGGGATGATCCTGTCCAACGAGCCGGGCTATTACAAGGCTGGGGAATACGGCATCCGGATCGAGAATCTGGTGCTGGTCGAGGAACGGAATATCGCCGGTGCCGAGGGCAGGTTCCTCGGCTTTGAAACGCTCACCTTCGCCCCGATTGATCGCAATCTGGTTGATCTGGCGCTGCTGTTGCCCCACGAGCTGGTCTGGTGGAACGCCTATCATGCGCAGGTTCAGGCGATCATTGCCCCGCAGCTTGAAGCGGCTGCGCTGGACTGGCTGATGGAGCAATGCGCGCCCTTGTAGGTAGATTTTTGTTCCTGTAATGTTCGAATTATCGATTCGACTGGGAGAAGCGTGATGATCGGCTATGTGACCCTTGGCACCAATGACCTGCCTCGTGCGGCCAGATTCTATGATGCGATTGCGGCAGAACTGGGCACAGGCCGGATGATGGAATTCGGTGAATTTATCGCCTGGGGCACCCCGGGCGGCGGTGCGGGGATTGGCCTGACCAAGCCGTTTGATGGCAATCCCGCCACGGTTGGCAATGGCGTGATGGTGGCGCTGGAAGCTGGCGACCAGGATCAGGTCCACCGGCTCCACGCCATCGCGCTCGCCCATGGCGGCACCGATGAAGGTGCGCCTGGCCCGCGCGGCGATGGCGGCTTCTATGCCGGCTATTTTCGCGATCCCGATGGCAACAAGCTCGCGGCGTTTATCATGGGGTGAGCGGGGGCTTGCGCTTGAATGAATGCGCCCTCCGTTCTGCGACAAATGGCGACAAATTGAACCGCACCCGGCATAATCGCGCGACATGGCTGGGGTAGATCTGGATCTGGAAGCCGCACGCTCCGGATGGGCTCCCCCCCTCCCTCTATCCGGATGCGTTCGGCTTCGACCGATTCACGATTTGGAGAATTCGCTAATGTTGAAGCTTTCCCTGAGAAGTTCGCTCGTCGCCGCTTCACTCGCCGCTGCCTCGCTGGGCGGGGCCGCTTATGCTGCGCACCATGATCGCCATGGCCCTGATGCTGATGGTGACCGAATTGTAACCCGCGCCGAGGCACAGGCCCATGCCGACCAGATGTTCGCGCGTATGGACTCCAACACGGATGGCAAGCTTGATGCCGCCGATCGCGCCACACATCAGGCGCAGAAGTTTGCAGCTGCCGATACCAACAAGGATGGCGCGCTGAGTCCGCAGGAATTCGCCGCCGGTGCCCGGCATGGGCCGGGCCCTGATGGTGCCGGCCCTGATGATGCCGGTTCCGGCGGCCGCATGGTCGGGCATGGCGCAGGGCGGCATAGTGGCGGAATGGGCGGTGGCATGATGATGATGCAAATGGCCGATGCCAACCAGGATCAGACCGTCAGCAAGGATGAATTTGTCGCTGCCCACCTCAAGCATTTTGATATGGGCGATACCAACAAGGATGCGCGGCTAACCCGCGAAGAACGTCAGGCAGCGCATGCTAGGATGCGCGGGCATGCTATGCCGCCGCCGCCAGCTGGTTAGGCGGCGGGTGCGGCAGATTTATCCATGAGCGAAACCGCCCCTACCCGCCTGCTCCTCGTCGATGATGAGGCCAGCCTGCGTGAGCCCCTGGCCGAGTATCTGCTCCGCCAGGGGTTCGCGGTAACCCAGGCCGCCAGCGCCGCCGAAGCCCGCAGCGTGCTGCGCGATGAAACCCCTGAACTGGTTCTCCTCGACATCATGATGCCGGGCGAGGACGGGCTATCGCTATGCCGCCATTTGGCCGAAACCCGGGCCATCCCCACCATCCTGCTGACCGCCCGGGGCGAAGCGACCGATCGGATCGTCGGGCTTGAAATCGGTGCGGATGATTATGTGGTCAAACCGTTCGAACCGCGCGAGCTGGTCGCCCGGATCCGCTCGGTTTTACGCCGTGCGGCCAAGGGCGGTGCCGCGCCGGTCGAGGATGAATTGTTCGAATTTGAAGGCTGGAGGCTTGATCCGCTGAAGCGCCGTCTGATCGATCCCGAAGGCGCGGTGATCAGCATCTCCAGCCTTGAATTCCGGCTGCTGATGGCCTTTGTCGAACATCCCCGCCAGGTGCTGGACCGTGACCGGTTGCTGGACATGGTTCAGGGCCGCGAGGCACATCTGTTTGACCGGGCGGTGGACAATCAGGTTAGCCGCCTGCGCCGCAAGATCGAGATCGACAGCCGCAACCCGGCGATGATCCAGACCGTTTGGGGGGGCGGCTATCTGCTGGCCGCCGATGTCCGCCGGTTCCGTCCGGAATCACCATGAATTTGCGGCAGTTGCCTGGCAAATTCTGGCCGCGCAGCCTGCAAGGCCAGATGCTGCTGGCGATCGCGCTGGCGCTGTTGTTCGCCCAGACGATCAGCGCTGCGCTGCTCTATCGCGCCCAGACCGACCGGCGCGAGGCGGCGCTGCTCCACACTGCGGCAATCCGGCTGGTCACTGCTGGCCGCAATGACGATGGCCCGCGGCGGCGCGATCACGAACATCCGCCCGAGATGATGGGTATGGCCCGCCAGCTGCGGATCGAACTGGTCGCCGCCAATCCGCTGCGCGCAGGCGAGCCGCGGCTGCGCGGTGCCGAGGAAGAACTTCGCCACATCCTAACCGATCAGGGCATCGCGGTTGGCGAGGTGGTGGTGATCCAGCGCGGTGCAGCCGATGATCCTGTCGGGATGCAGCGCTTGGCCCGGCGCGCTGCGATCCTTGGCCGCCGCGCGCCGCCCCCGCCCGATCACCTGCTGGTTGCCGCAGTGGAACAGCCAAATGGCGGCGGCTGGAGGATGATCCGCGTACCGATCCCCCGCGTCGAACGCACCCTGATCGCCACGCTGATCGGCCAGACCGTCCTGCTTTACGGGGTGCTGGTCGGCGCGATTGCACTGATCCTGGGCCGGATGACCCGGCCGCTCGCCGCCCTGACCCGGCGGGTGGAGCGTTTTGCCGAAACCCGCGATGCGGCCCGGCAGCTTGAGCCGCAAGGGCCCGATGATGTTCGCCGCCTGATCGTGGCCCACAATGCGCTCGAAGCCCGGATTGCCGCGCTTATCGATGAAAAAGACGTGATGCTCGGCGCGATCGGGCATGATCTCAAAACCCCGCTCGCAGCCTTGCGGGTGCGGATCGAAAGCGTCGAGGATGAGCGTGAGCGCGCCAAGATGGCCGCTACGATCGAGGAGCTGACCCGTTCGCTCGACGATATTCTCTCGCTCGCCCGGGTTGGCCGGCCCAGCGATCCGCGCGAGGCGACCGAGCTTTCAGCGCTCGTCGGCGCGATTGTCGAAGAATTTGAAGATACCGGCGATCCGGTTACTTTGACGCAGAGCGAGCGGCTGGTTCTGCCGCTGCGCGCCACCTGGCTGCGCCGGGCGCTGCGCAATCTGATCGGCAATGCGCTGCGTTATGGCAGCACCGCCCGCGTCGCATTGCTGCGCGATGGTGATGAGGCGGTGATCCGGATCGACGATGATGGACCGGGCATCGCTGCCGGCAATATCGCCCGGATGCAGGAGCCGTTCACCCGGGGCGAGCCATCGCGCAACAGCGAAACCGGCGGGGCGGGGCTTGGCCTGACGCTCGCTCGCGCTATCGCCGAACAGCATGGGGGAAAGCTGCAACTGGCCAACCGGTGCAATGCGGCAGGCATAGTTACCGGGCTGACCGCAACCTTGCGCCTGCCGATTACCGCATAGCTGATGCGCTCACTCGGGGCAGGGCAAATGTAACCGCCCGCCCCGACGATGCGACGACCTTGCTGGGCTCAGCGCAGCAACCCGCCCAGCAGGCCCCGGGCAAACCGGCCCAGCATCGCTCCGCCCAGCGCAGTGCCGATCGCGCCTGCTGCAGCAGATGCCGCCGATCCCATCGGTGAGCCGCTTGATTTGCGCCCGCTCATATTGCGCGCAACCATGGTCCCGGCCGATGCGGCAGCAGCGCCAAGCGCGGCCTTTCCGGCGCGTTCCCACATGCTGGGCGATTGGCGCGGCTGAGCGCGGACCGCTTCCTCGCCGCCCGCTTCGCGCGATTGCGCGGCAACGGCGGTGGCATCGGCAGCCTTCTGTTCCAGCACCTCGGCAGCAGAGGCGCGATCCACTGCGATATCATATTTGCCATCGCACGGGCTGATCGACTGGACGATAGCGCGCTCCTTGGGCGTCACCGGTCCCAGCCGCGAGCGCGGTGGGGCGATCAGCGTACGCTGGACGATCGATGGGCTGCCGTCTTCCTCCAGTGTCGAGACCAGCGCCTCACCCACCCGAAGTTCGGTGATCGCGGTTTCGACATCGAGATCGGGGTTGATCCGGAAGGTTTCCGCCGCCGCCTTGATCGCCCGCTGATCACGCGGGGTAAAGGCGCGCAGCGCATGCTGGACCCGGTTGCCCAGCTGCCCGGCAATCTTTTCGGGGATATCGATCGGGTTCTGGGTGATGAAGAATACGCCGACGCCCTTGGACCGGACCAGCCGGACCACCTGCTCCACCTTGTCAAACAGGGCCTGCGGGGCATCCTCAAACAGCAAATGTGCCTCATCGAAAAAGAACACCAGCTTGGGCTTGTCCGGATCGCCCACTTCGGGCAGCGCTTCGAACAGTTCTGCCAGCAACCACAGCAGAAAAGTGGCGTAAAGCTTAGGACTTTGCATCAGTCTGTCGGCGGCAAGGATGTTGATATAGCCCTTGCCATTCTCGTCACAGCGGATGAAATCAGCGATCTCGAAGGCCGGTTCGCCAAAGAATTTGGCCGCGCCCTGGCTATCAAAGGCCAGCAGCTGGCGCTGGATCGTGCCGACGCTGGCCTTGGTGACATTGCCGTATTTGCTGGCAAGCTCGCTCGCATTTTCAGCCGTATGCGCCAGCACCGCCTGCAGATCCTCCAGATCGAGCAGCAGCAGGCCCTGATCATCGGCATAGCGGAAGGCAACGTTGAGCACGCCTTCCTGCGTTTCATTGAGTCCCATCAGTCGCGCCAGCAGCAACGGGCCCATTTCCGAAATGGTAGTGCGCACCGGATGGCCCTGTTCGCCGTACAGATCCCAGAAGATCGCCGGATTGTCCTTATAGGCATAATCGGTGATGCCCAGTTCCTTGGCGCGGGCTTCCAGCGCATCGGCATGTTTGAATTCATGGCTGCCGGACATCGCAATACCCGAAAGATCACCCTTCACATCAGACAGGAACACCGGGACGCCCTGAGCCGAAAACTGTTCGGCGATCGATTGCAGCGTCACCGTTTTGCCGGTGCCGGTGGCGCCCGCGATCAACCCGTGACGGTTGGCGCGCGACAGGCGCAGTACCTGCCGCTCTCCATTGGCACCAAGCCCCAGAAAAATATCGTCCATACCCTACTCCGAACCCTAGTTACGCCAGATAGATAGAGCGGAGTGCGCCCCAGTGCGAGGGGCTTTTTGCAACTACCGCCGCCTGCCGCTAGAAGCCCCCCTGCCAATGTCTGAACCCTTCATCCTGCTAGACGATGCACGTCCATCCGGGGCCAGCGCTGCTCGGCTGTATCGCGCACCCGTGGAGATCGTGGTCGCTCGGCAAATGGAAGAGGTTGCCCCCGCGCTGGAGCGGCTCGATCAACTGCGCCGGGCCGGCCACGAACTGGCAGGGTTCCTTGCCTATGAGGCAGGCCTTGCGCTGGAACCGCGGCTCTCTGCGCTGGCCTTGGCGCGCATCGGCGCTGCGGGGCCACTGCTGTGGTTTGGTGCGTTTGCCGGGCATCAGGTGATCCCGGCGGCGGACGTTTCAGACTGGCTCAAAGCAAAAGGTAGCGGCCAATTTTCCATCGGCCCGCTGGATCCGCAGCTTTCGACTGGTGGCTATGCCCGGGTGTTTGCGCAGTTGCAGGAAGCGATAGCGGCGGGCGATATCTATCAGGCCAACCTCACCTTCCCGCTGGCCGGGGCCTATCACGGCGATCCCCTGGCGCTATACGCTGCGCTTCGTCCGGCGGCAGGCGCGGGCTATGGCGGGGTGCTGTTCGATGGTGCGCATTGGCTGCTCAGCCTCTCGCCCGAGCTGTTTTTCGCGCTGAAAGCCGGCGCGGCGATGGTCAAGCCGATGAAAGGCACACGCCCGCGCGGAGACGATGCAGCAGAAGACGCCCGGCTGGCGGCGGAACTAGCCGCTTCGGACAAGGACCGCGCCGAAAATCTGATGATCGTCGATCTGATGCGCAATGATCTGTCGCGCGTGGCGGTGGCGGGCAGCGTCAAGGTGGAGCAGGCCTTCGCGGTCGAGAGCTATCCAACCGTCCATCAGATGGTCACCACGATTCGCGCGCGACTGCAACCCGCGCGCGGCGCGATCGATCTGGTCCGGGCGATATTCCCCTGCGGGTCGATCACCGGCGCGCCCAAGATCCGCGCGATGGAGCTGATCAATGCGGCTGAACGCGACCCGCGCGGGCCCTATTGCGGGGCAATCGGGCGGATCGATGCGCCAAATGCAGATGGCACTTCTGATGCTGCCTTCAATGTGGCAATCCGTACGCTTCGGCTTACCCCGGGTGAAAATGGCCGGGGCAAGGCCGTTCTGGGGGTCGGTTCAGCGATTGTCGCTGATTCGGAAATGCTGACCGAACGGCGCGAATGTTTGATCAAAGGGGGTTTCGTGCGGCGATCATCAAGTGACATGACCGCCGCCAGGTTTGATCTGATCGAAACCATGGGCTTCACCCCCGAAGCTGGCATCCCCTTGCTTGAGCTTCACCTTGAACGGATCAAGGTCAGTGCTGCGGAGCTGGGTTTTTCGTTCGATCGCCATGCTATTCGCAATGCGATACAGGCGCTGTGTTTTGAAGCGGCGGATGCGGCCAAGTTGCGGCTGGTGGTGGGGCGCAGCGGGGCCTTTGCGCTGGAACTGGCCGATCTGCCACCCGCCCTTACCCCGCCCGCGCTTTGCGCCGTGCTGCGCCTGCCGGTCGATAGCGGCGATTGGCGACTGCGACACAAGACCAGCGATCGGGGCTTTTATGATGCGGGGCTTGCTGCCGCGCGTGCTGCCGGGGCAGGCGAAGCGCTGTTCCTGCGCGATGATGGCCTGCTGACCGAGGGCTGCTTTACCACGCTGTTCTTGGAACGCGGCGGCAAGCTGCTGACCCCGCCTGCCCGGCTGGGCTTGTTGCCGGGGGTGCTGCGTGCCTCGCTGCTGAATAGCGGACAGGCCGAGGAGGCGGAATTGACGCTGGATGATCTGGCAAATGGCTTCCTAATCGGCAATTCATTGCGCGGGCTGATCCGCGCGCGATTGTTGCCTACATGATTTCCGCCGCGCTGGCGCGCATCCAGCCCTCGCCCACCACCGCGATGACCGACC
>JAYVKX010000326.1:0-3535 GCA_043768005.1 Novosphingobium sp.
GCGGATCTCCGCCGCCCCGCCTGCGTCAACCAGCCGGACGACATCAAGGCCTGAGAGCGAGCGGCTGTCAGTTTGGTTGACCGCCGCGTTCAAACTTAATTGCCCCTGCTGGCCCTTCTCACCCAGCCCGATTGACCAGCTGGCGTTCAGCCCCAGATCGCGGCTGTCGGCAATCAGCGAGCGGAAGCGCGCAGGGTCCGGATCGCCAGCCACGGTGGGGATGCTGGCGGGCGACTGGATCAGATTGCGCTCTGCTTCGGTCAGCAAGGTTGTATCGCTGGCGGTTGCGGTCAGGCTTAGACGGCGCGGGCCGTTGATCCGCAGCATCGAGCCTTCGAATTGCGCAGTCGAACTGCCCCCGGCAGACGGCTGGCGATAGTCCAGCTCCACCGATTTGCTGACGAAATTATCCTTCAGGATGAAGTTTATCACCCGCTGGTTGGGCGGATAGCCAAACCGCAGCGCCACTTCTTCGGGCAGCACTTCCACCTTGCGGATCGCTTCGGGCGGGAAATTGCGCATTTCGCGGAAGCTGGCGGCGCGCTGGCTATTGATCAGGACCACCGGAAACCCGCCACCGCGCCCGCGCCCCGAACTGGTCTGGGGCGCAAGCGCCGCGATCAGATCAGCCACGGAGGCTGCGCCATAGGCGGCAATCTGCGCCTCATCCAAGGTCACCACCGGCAGCTGGGGCACATCCAGCTGGCCGCGCAGCCGCGTGGCGCTGACCAGGATCTGATCCGTCTCTGATTGCGGGGCGGCTTCGTCGCTCGGCAGTCCGCCGCCCGCTGCGGGGGCCCCTTGCACCATGGCCGGGGCCGCCAGCAATGCCAGTGTAAGGGAGACGAAACCGGTCATGCTATTGAAATCCTGTAATTATCAAGCGATGCCTGATGGGCCTCCCCGCCCGCATTGCTGATGTATGCAGGGCCAGCGCAATGTAAAGTCAAAGCCGGGTAACAAATTGTCGCGCGGGTGCCACGATCGACTAAACCGGCCTATCACCCGGCAAGGCTTCCCTTTTGCACGGCCTGCGGCTATGGCGCGCCGGATTAACCCCAGTAGACAAATGGAAACTGATTACGGATGGCGAAGGAAGAACTCCTCGAAATGCGCGGCACGGTAGTAGAACTGCTGCCCAACGCGATGTTCCGCGTCCGTCTGGAAAACGATCACGAAGTTCTGGGCCACACCGCCGGCAAGATGCGCAAGAACCGCATCCGCGTGCTGGTGGGTGATGAAGTGCTGTGCGAGCTGACCCCCTATGATCTGACCAAGGGCCGGATCACCTATCGCTTCATGCCCGGCCGCGGCGGTCCCGGCCAGTTCGGCTAAGCCCGATGGCTGTGGGCAGTCTCGCGCCCTCGTTGATTCTAGCATCCGCCAGTCCGCGCCGGCTTGAACTGCTGGCCCGGTTGAATATTACCCCGGCGCAGGTTGCTGCTGCCGATATCGACGAAACTCCTGCTCCTCGCGAAGTGCCACGCGCTTATGCGCAGCGGATGGCGCGCGAAAAGGCGCTGGGCGTTCCGGGCGGAGCTGCCCACGTGTTGGGCGGGGATACCGTGGTGGCGCTGGGCCGCCGGATCCTGCCCAAGGCAGAGGATGAGGCCACCGCGCGGCGCTGCCTGACGCTGCTTTCGGGCAGGCGTCACACGGTGTTGTCATCAGTCGCGCTCAAATCACCCGATGGCTCGCTGCGCGAACGCCTGTCGGAAACCATCGTGCGCTTCAAACCGCTGAGCCACGCCGAAATCGACGCCTATATCGCGGGCGGCGAATGGCACGGCAAGGCGGGCGGCTATGCCATTCAGGGCAGCGCCGAAGGCTTGATCGCGTGGATCTCCGGCAGCCATTCGGGCGTCATCGGCCTGCCCCTGTTTGAAGCCCGCGCGCTGCTGCGCGCCGCAGGCTTCTCGCTTGACTGAATGGCTGGTCGAGAGCGGGATTGGCGAGGACCGGGCGGTGCTGGTCGAACACGGCCAGATCATCGCTGCGCGGCTGGAATGGCCGGGCAAGCTTGCCGCCGGACAGATTGAGGATGCGGTGCTGATCGCGCGCACCGCCGGATCGCGCCGCGGCACCGCGCGGTTTGCGGGCGGCGAGGAAGCGCTAGTCGATAGCCTGCCGCAAGGCGCCAGCGAGGGCGCGGCCCTGCGCCTGATCGTTACCCGCGCCGCCATGGCCGAGCGGGGCCGCCTGAAACGCGCGCAGGCCCGGCCCAGCGCCGATGCCCCCCGCCCCGCGCCATCGCTTGCCGATGATCTGCGCGCCGCTGGCATGGCGGTAAAGCTGGTCCGCCAGTTCGATGATTGGGACGATATCTTTGCCGAGGCGTGGAGCGGCGAGATCGCTTTTCCCGGCGGCTCGCTGTGCATCACCCCCACCCCGGCGATGACGCTGATCGATGTGGATGGCACCCTGCCCCCGCCCGCGCTGGCGCTGGCCGCAGCGGCGGCACTGGCGGGCGCGGTCCGGCGGCTTGATCTGGCCGGATCGATCGGGATCGATTTCCCGACCCTGCCCGACAAGGCCGATCGCCGCGCGGTGGATGATGCGCTGGCCGCCGCGCTGAAGGGCTGGCTGCATGAACGCACCGCGATGAACGGCTTCGGCTTTGTCCAGCTGATCGCCCGGCTGGAGCGGCCCTCGCTGCTCGCCCGGATCACCGGCGACCGGGCCGGCGCCGCCGCGCGGCAGCTGCTGCGCCGGGCCGATCGCGTGGCCGAGCCGGGCGTGCTGCTGCTCACCGCGCATCCCGCCGTGATCGCCGCACTGCGCCCTGAATGGCGCGATGCGCTGGCCCGGCGCAGCGGACGGCTGATCCGCTATGTCGCAGAGCCGGGGCTTGCGCTTAGCGGCGGTTTCGCCCAGGCGGTGCCGAGATGAGCGGATCACACCGGAAATGCCCGATTTGCGGCAAGCCGCGCGCGGCCGAACATACCCCGTTCTGCTCGCCCCGCTGCCGTGATCGCGATCTGGTTCAATGGCTGCAGGATGGCTATGCCCTGCCCGGCCCGGCGGCAGCACCCGAAGTTCCCGGCGAGGACTAGGAACCAAACCCTCCAATTCCATCTTGCCAAGCCCGCGCGCCTTCGCCATAGGCGCGCTTCCAAATCGCTCGCTGGCTTTTTCGCCACCGCAGCAGCGATGCCCGGGTAGCTCAGTTGGTAGAGCACGTGATTGAAGATCATGGTGTCGGCGGTTCGATTCCGTCCCCGGGCACCATTTTTTCGGAATAAAAGAATGTCCGGGGGACATTCTTCCGAAAAAATCCCAAGCGATAGCGCGGCAGGCGGCTGGGGCGTGATTTTCCGCCTTCCGGAATCCGGCGAGTCGCGGGGGATTTTTCACAAACTTCGCTCCTATACATCATGCAACCGGCTGAATTTGCCCCGATCCGGGCTGAGGAATTGCGAGGCGAAGATAGCAAGGCGCGGGCGTGTAGGAAAATCGCTTGATACACCGCGCGTTAGCAGCTTGCGGTAGGCCCAAGTCTCGGCGATGGTGCCCCGACAGGGGAATTGCGCGCCGA
>JAYVKX010000327.1:0-2194 GCA_043768005.1 Novosphingobium sp.
AAGCGCAATGCACGAGCCGTGACGCCAAATTCAGCCGTCAGGTCTGAAATTGCATAGTTTTCGCGCTTAAGCGCATCGGGCCGATCAAGGTGCGCGCCATCATGACTCGCTACAACAGTGGCAGGGTTATCCATCCACCTGCTTCTATATTCCCTTTACGTAAGCGTCAATTCTCTGGCGTGGTCAATTTACCGCCTTCCAGCTTGCGATAGAAACAGCTCATCGCGCCAGTATGGCAAGCTGGGCCCGCAGGCCGAACCAGCAGCACCAACGCATCCTGATCACAATCGACCCTGATCCCTTCCACGCGAAGCACATTACCCGAAGTTTCGCCTTTCAACCACAGTCGCCCGCGTGAGCGAGAATAGAAGTGCGCCAGCCCGGTCTCCTGCGTCCTCGCCAGTGCTTCGGCATCCATGAAAGCCACCATCAGCACCTCTTGTGTGACTGCATCCACGGCAACCGCAGTCAGCAGTCCTTGGGCATCGAACCGTGGCAGGAAAACCGTGCCCCGTTCCCGGTCAGTTTGATCAAATTCAGCCATGGGTTCCTTTGTTGCACGATAACCACATGTGTCGACCAAAATCTGCGCCAAAACGCCTTCGCGCTTTCTTTTGCGAGCAATTCGATCGAGAAAGCGTTGCGGTTAAAACCGTCTACCAAACCAACGGTGCCAAAGAAGCATCAAGGCCAGGTTCAGGATTAAAGCCAACGCCCGCACAAGCTGGGCGAGCCGCATGAGGGTTCGGGTGAAGCGGTCAAAGGGGGCCGTCCAACTGCGAAAGCAGCACTCCACAGTTTCGTCACGAGGACGCCCGGAACCTAGGTTCCGGGCGTTTCCGTTTGCAGTAGATACGGCGGAACCTAGGTTCCAGGCGTTTCCGTTTGCAGTAGATACGGCGGAACCTAGGTTCCGGGCGTGTCTGTTTGAAATCAGGTAAGCGGCAACGCCTCATCCAGCACCCGGGCAAAGCAACCTATCACCACCTGAGCTGCGCCAGCCTGCTTCAGCGCGTTGACACAGGAATTGCTGGTCGCCCCGCTGGTCAGCACATCATCAATCAGCACGATCGAAGCACCCTTGAGCCAAGGCGCACGCTTTGGATTGATCGCGATTGATCCGCTCAGCGCCCGCGCCCGCGCCTTGCGGCCCAGCCCACCCAGCATTGGCGTGGCTTTGGGGCGTAGCAGCGCATCGACCATCAACTGCGCCCCGCGCTGCCTGGCAACCTCGCGGCCTAGCAAAGCCGCCTGATTGAACCCCCGCCGCCACAGCCGCCAGCGATGGAGAGGAACCGGCACCACGATCCAGCCTGCATCAATCTGCGGCAACCGGGCCGCAACGAACCGCCCGAGTAACGGCGCCAGCGCAATTCGCCGACCATGCTTGAAGGCCAGCACCAAGCGCCGGGACGCATCGTTGTATAGCGTACCCGCGGCGATCCCATCATGGCGGGGCGGCTCAGCAAGGCATGGCGCGCACAGTGATCCATCCTGTGTCCCCTCGGCAAACGGTCGCTGACAAGCGGAGCAGCTTGGCTCGCCTGGGATGGCCAGCTCTGCCCAGCACGGCGCGCACAGGCCCGATTGCGCCGCCAGCCCCTCGCCACACAGCGGACAGCGCGGCGGGAAGATCAGGTCAACGATCGGGGCAAGGCTGGCGGGAATCTGCATTCGGGCCATACTACCGCAGCAGCCCAGACCGACAAGCACTTGCACTGGCCCCGCCCGCACGGCAGGGGCTGTGCATGGCCAGTGCTGCTCCCCCGCAGATTTTCAATCCCGCCCGCAGGCTTGCCGCACGGCGGCGGATGATCGCTTTGCAAGCCCAGCCCGATGCGCCGCGTTATCTGATCGATGACATGATCGAGGATGTGATCGAGCGGCTTGGTTTCTTGCAGATTATGCCCCGCCGCGCGCTGGTGATCGGCGATTGGACCGGCGAACTGTCCCGCCGGCTTGGGGCTGAACCGCGCGAGCCCGCCACCGGGTTTGACGAGGAACAGCCCTATCCCGTGGGCGGATATGATTTCATCGCCAGCCTTGCCGCACTCGACACGCTCAACGACTTGCCCGGCGCGCTAATCCATATGCGCACCGCGCTGGCCCCCGGCGGCTTCGCCATCGCCAGTTTCGTCGGCGCGGGGAGCTTCCCGGCGCTGAGATCGGCGATGCTCGCCGCCGATGAACCGCG
>JAYVKX010000328.1:0-14693 GCA_043768005.1 Novosphingobium sp.
GTTTCGGTCTGCCAGTATGTATCGACAATCGGGCAGCGCTCATCACCGACCACGCGCCAGTACCATTCCCATGCCTCGGGATTGATCGGCTCACCCACACTGCCCAGCAGGCGCAGCGACGCCCGACTGGTGGCCTTCACGGGACCATCGCCCTCACGCATCAGTGAGCGCAGCGCGGTGGGCGCGCCATAGAAGATGCTCACCTGATGGCGATCGACAATCTCCCAGAAACGGCTGTGGGTGGGATAATTGGGCACGCCTTCAAACATCAGCGTCGTCGCCCCATTGGCCAGCGGGCCGTAAACCACATAGCTGTGGCCCGTCACCCAGCCAACATCCGCCGCGCACCAGTAAATCTCGCCCGGGCGGTAATCGAACACATAATGGTGGGTCATCGCTGCCCAGACAAGGTAGCCCCCAGTGGTGTGGAGCACGCCCTTGGGCTTGCCGGTGCTGCCCGAGGTATAGAGGATGAACAGCGGATCTTCCGCGCCCATTTCCTCTGCCGGGCAGTCGGCCGAAACCGTCTCGCGCATTGTATGCCACCAATGGTCGCGCTGCGGGGTCATTGTAGTGCCTTTGCCGGTGTGTCTCACCACCATGACAGCCGCTACCGACGGGCAATGTTCCAGCGCCGCATCGACATTGGCTTTGAGCGGAACCAGCTTGCCCCCGCGCATCCCGGCATCGGCGGTGATCACGATGTTGCTATCACAATCCTGGATCCGCCCCGCCAGTGCATCGGGTGAAAATCCCCCAAATACAATCGAATGGATCGCGCCGATCCGGGTACAGGCCAGCATCGCTACTGCCGCTTCGGGGATCATCGGCATGTAAATCGTGATCCGGTCGCCGCGCTTTGCGCCAAGCGCCTTCAGCGCATTGGCAAAACGGCACACATCCTCATGCAGTTCGCGGTAGGTCAGCTTGCGCTGCTGCGATGGATCATCGCCTTCCCAGATGATCGCCACCGTATCGCCGCGCTCCGCCAGATGGCGATCGAGGCAATTGGCCGAGACATTGAGCGTCCCATCGGCAAACCATTCGATCCCGAAGCCCGCTTCGTCAAAGCTGCATTTATTGAGCTGAGTCCACGGTTTGATCCAGTCTAGCCGCGCGCTTTCTTCGGCCCAGAAGGCTTGCGGATTCTCGATCGAGCGGCGGTATTTTTCGGCATATCCGGCGGCATCGACATAGGCGCGCGCGGCCCACTCGGCTGGAACAGAATGGATGGTGGACAATCTGGCTCTCCCGATGGGCAGGTATCAATGGCGGCTGCACTGCGCGCGATCAAGGATTCGCTTTTGGATAGAACCAGCGCTGCCGCCAGCCATAGGTCGATTCCACCGGATTGCCCGCTGCGTTGGTCGCTGGATTGAAGCGGAACCGCGCTTCGGCAAGACGGCAAGTGATCGCATCCGCCTGCGGATCGCGGCTGGCGCGCTGCACCCGGCAATTATGCGCCCGGCCATCGGTGCCAACGGTCATGTATACCGTCACCGCCTCATCGATCCGCAAATCACGGGTATCCTTGGGGTAATCGCGCGCCGAGCTGATATCGCCCGCGATCTTTTCAGCCTTGCGGACCAGCCCTCCGCCTGAGCCATTGCCGCCATTACCACTGCCGGTGCCATTGCCCAGCCCGCCCGCCCCGGATCCTGAGCCCACATCCTTCGCGCCTGAAATATCGGCACTGCCGGTGCTGGCCGTCTTGGGGGCAGGCGTCTTGGCGATCGCGATTTTGACTTTGGGCGCGATAACCGCCTTTGCCACCGCCTTCCTGCCTGCCGCTGCCGCTGCCCCGGCAGACTCTGGCGCTTTGCTCGGCTCGGGCGAAGGCGGCGGGGTGATGACTGTTACCGCGAAGGCCGCAACCACCGTCTCCACCGCCTTGGCCGTAAACTCCGGCGCAAAGGCGCGGATCAGGGCCAGCACCGCCAGCACATGCAGCACGGCGACAAGGACGAAAACCCCTACCTTGGTATGGCGCGGCGCGCTGAGATCAATTTCGGTCATTCGGGCAGTCTATGCGATGGAGCGCGGCTGCTCAATAACTTCGTGGCTTCAATAACTTCGCGGCCTCAATAGCTTCTGGGCAGCCCCAGCACATGCTCAGCCAGATAACTCAGGATCAGATTGGTGCTGATCGGCGCGACGGTATAAAGCCGCGTTTCGCGGAACTTGCGCTCAATGTCATATTCCTCGGCAAAGCCAAACCCGCCGAAGGTTTGCACGCACATATCCGCCGCCGCCCAGCTGGCTTCGGACGCCAGCATCTTGGCCATATTGGCTTCCGCGCCCGGATTGCCGCCGTGATCGTAGACCTGCGCCGCATGGTGCACCATCAGCTCGGCTGCTCGCATCTGGGCATAGCAGCGCGCGATCGGAAACTGGACGCCCTGATTCTGTCCGATCGGGCGGCCGAACACCTGGCGTTCCTTGGCATAGGCAGAGGCTTTGTTTATGAACCATTTGGCATCGCCGACGCATTCAGACGCGATCAGGATCCGCTCCGCATTCATGCCTGACAGGATGTAACGAAAACCCTTGCCCTCCTCGCCCACCAGCGCGCTGGCGGGGATCCGCATGTCATCGAAGAACACCTCGGTGGTCGAATGGTTCATCATCGTGCGGATCGGCTTGATGGTCATGCCGCTTCCCACCACTTCACGCATATCGACGAGGAAGATCGAGAGGCCCTCGGTCTTGCTCTTCACCTCATCACGCGCGGTGGTGCGAGCAAGCAGCAGCATCAGGTCGGAATATTCGGCGCGGCTGGTCCAGATTTTCTGGCCGTTGATCACATATTCATCGCCGTCGCGCACCGCCACGGTGCGCAGCGACAGCGTATCGGTGCCACTGGCCGGTTCCGACACGCCGAACGCCTGCAGCCGCAGCGAACCATCGGCGATCCCGGGCAGATAGGCGCGCTTCTGCGCTTCGCTGCCATAGCGCAGCAGCGTGTTCATGATATACATCTGCGCATGGGCCGAAGCGCCATTGCAGCCTGCGGCCTGGATTTCCTCCATGATTACGGCTGCGGCATCAAGTTTCAGCCCCGAACCCCCGTATTGTTCCGGGATCAGCGCGGCGAGAAAACCCGAATGGGTCAGCGCATCGACGAACTCACCCGGATAGGCCCGCTCGCGGTCTTTTGTCCGCCAGTATTCGCCGGGAAAGTCGGCGCAGAGCGCCTGCACCGCGCGGCGGATTTCCTGAATGTCATCGCTTTCGGTCATCAATTCACGCCGGTATCTGGTTGAACGGGATGCCCTTGTCGGGGCGGTGATCTTGCGGCAGGCCAAGGATTCGCTCGGCAATTGTGTTCAGCAATACCTCGTCTGATCCGCCCGCGATACGGCCCGTGGGGGCATTGATCCAGCTGGCGGACCAATCCTCCTTGACGAAGGCATGCGGGGCAAACGGCAGGCCCAGATTGCCTTGCAGATCGATCGCCAGCTCGGACAGTTTCTGCCTGCTGCGCACTGCGACCAGCTTGTTGAGCGAGCCTTCCGGGCCCGGTTCCATCCCGGCCTGCATCATCAGCATGGCGCGGGTGGTGATTGATTCCAGCCCGCTGCGCATCGCGAAATTGCGCGCAATCTGCTGGCGGATCCGGCCATCGGCCAGCGCCTGCCGCCCATTGATCTCGCAGTCCCGCGCCAGATCGATAAACACATCAAGATGCGGACCAAAGCCGGCGCTATCGGTGGCGATATAGCGTTCGATCATCAGTGTGGTCAGCGCCACCCCAAACCCGCCGCCGACCGGGCTCATCCGCTGGGCATCGGTCAGCTTCACATCATCGAAGAACACCTCGTTGACGTGGCTATCGCCGCCCGCCAGCTTGATCGGGCGAACCTCGACGCCGGGGCTGCGCATATCGACCCAGAAATAGGTCAGCCCCTTGTGCTTGGCCACGGTGGGATCGGTGCGGGCAACGATCACGCCATAGTCGCAATATTGCGCCCAGCTGGTCCAGACCTTCTGGCCGTTCATTTTCCAGCCGTTTCCATCGGGTTCGGCGCGGGTGCGCAGGCCCGCAAGATCAGATCCGCCCGCCGGTTCAGAGAACAACTGGCACCAGATTTCTTCGCCCTTTAGCGCTGCCAGTACCCGCTGTTTCATCCATTCCTTGTCCTCGCCAAACCGGATCAGGATCGGGATCGGCATGCCCAGCGAAATGCCGAAATAATGGTTCGGCATGCCAAAGCTCATTTCCTCGGTATCGAAGGCGACTTTTTCGATATGGGTCAGCCCCTGCCCGCCCACTTCGGGTGACCAGTTGATCCCGGCATAACCGGCATCGAACTTGGCCCGCTGATAACGGCGGCCCAGCGCCAGATCACCCTCTACGCCAAGCCCGCGGCGCGCATCGCGGCCAAAAGTCGGGGCAACCGATTCAAGCCAGACGCGGGCTTTGCTGCGATAGGATTCAAGCGCGCTCATGCTGCAACTCCGGTAAGTTCAGTGGCCAGAAGATCTTCCCAGAAAAACATATTGCCCGTCTCGATCGCCAGGCTGCGGGTGCGGCGCATATGGAGGTGAAGCCCCATATCCCAGGTCACGCCGATCCCGCCATGCACCTGGATGCAATCGCGCGCGGCGGTGTCATAGGCATCGGTCGCAGAAATCCGCGCGGCCGCTGCCGCCTTCAGGAAGCCCGGCTGGCCTTCTTTTGCTGCGGCATCGATACAATTGGCGCGGGCGATTTCGACCAGCCCGTACATTTCCGCAATCCGGTGCTTGACCGATTGGAACGCCCCGATCAGCTGGCCAAACGCCCGGCGCGTGATCGCATAATCGCGCGCGATAAACAGCAGCGCTTCGGCCCCGCCGGTCTGCTCATAGGCAGTCACCACCGCCATCCGGGCGAGGATATCCTGCGCCAGTGCGGCGGCGGCAGCGCCTTCGATCAGCAGCGTGGCGGGGGTGCCGACGAAGCCGAGATCGGCGTAGAGGCGGCTGTTATCGAAACTGTCCACGACTTCGCGCGAAACCCCGGAAAGTTCGGCCAGCACCAGCGCGGGTTGGCCATTATGGCTGGCCCAGACGATTGCAAAATCTGCCTTGAGCCCGGCGGTTACGCCCTCTTTCACGCCCGACAGCCTGCCGCCCGCGAAGCTCACCTTCGGCAGCGGCGGCAACGGCGCGTTGCCTTCTGCGAAGGCCACCGTGCCAAGCGCTTCACCCGAAGCCAGCGCGGGAAGCCAGCGTGCCTTCAATTCCTCGTCCGCGCAGGCCAGCAAACCCCGGCTCGCGCCGTAACCCGCAGTCAGGAACGGCGCGCCCGCCGTCGCCGCGCCGGTCGCCTGCGCCACCAGACCCAGCTCGACCAGATCCAGCCCCAGCCCGCCGTGTTGTTCGGGGATCGCCAATGCCGTCCAGCCCTGCTCCACCGCAGTATCCCAATAGGGCTGATCGAACTGCCCGGTCTGTTCCAACAGGCCAAGCAAACGCTCTTTGCTGGTCCGCGCATCAAGCACACGGCGCGATTCACTCGCGATCGCCTGCTGGCCTTCATCATAGAGGATCGACATCTGCGGATACCTTGGCTCGACTGGCAGGCGGCCCCATGGCAGCCCGGTTTAATCGATTGATTAAATCGACTATAGCGTTCCTGCAAGGCAAACCGACAAGGAATTTTGACCTTACTACGCAGATGTACGATTTCAGCCCACGGTGGGCAGCTGTTTGCGCCCTTCCAGCACAATCACATTGGATGGCTGGCGCTGCAACCGGTTCCACGCATCCAGCGCGGCCACCTTGTAAGCTTCGGCAAGGGTTGATTAGTTTAAGCTGTTGTCGATGAAATAGTCGATCGTGCCTTTCAGGTTGATCACCGCCTGTCCGATATGGATCAGCTCGGTCGCGCATCTGGTAGATCAGATGTTCCACAATTTCGCGTTCATAAACTCAAGGATGGTCGATCAGGGCTCGATCAGTGTCAGCGGCACATCCAGCGCGTTGAAAATCGTCGCATATTCCAGCCCGATCACCCCGGCACCAACCACTGTCAGGCTGCGCAGCACCCACGGGCACTGAATGAAATCATCGCTGTCCAGCACCACGTCCCGTTGAACGGGATCTCGGGCGGGCGATAGGGTGCGGTCCCCTCCGCGATCAGCACCTAGTCTGCCTCGCCCATGATCGTCCGCACCCCGTTGCGCGCAATCTGGTGTTCGAGCACCGCGATCTCATGTTTCAGCGCCTTGCCCAGGCGGCCTGTCAGATCCTCTGCCCCGATCTCACGCTTGACGCGATAGGCCGGGCCGTAAAACCCGCGTTCCCGCCAGCCCGAAAGGTTGAGTACGGTTTCACGCAGGGTCTTGGAAGGGATCGTGCCGGTATGGACCAAAACCCCACCGACCCGGGTGCGGTTATCGATCACCGCCACGCTTTTGCCCAGCTTCTCCGCCTGGATCGCCGCGCACCGCCCCGCCGGGTCACTGCCCAGCACCAGCAGATCATAGCTTGCCATAGTCCCTCCCCCATTGCTCAGAACCAAGAACGGCAGGCTGCTGCGTAAATTAGGGGCGGGCGAATTTGGCCAATCTGACCGCCCTGAGTGTACAGGATCGTTAACCAAGCCCGGCTACCTGACCTTCACAGAAGTTTGCGAAACGGGGAGGTATGGAACGGGCCGCCCTTAAATTCTCAGCATTTGCGCTGGCTACGGCAAGTCTTGCCGCTGCTGCCCCGGCGCAGGCTTCGATCGGCTTTGGCATGTTACCAATGGCCATCGCATTTTCCGCGATCGCCCCATCCACATCGCAATGCGGCCTCGCGCTGGCCCCAGGGGCAGGCACCAGGATGATGGCTGAGCCCGTCAGCTCGATCAGCAAGGCGACTGCGATCCTAGGCGGCAAAGTCAGCCAGCTGGAACTGATCGCGCGGGCGCAGGCCGGGTCTGGGGTACTTCAACCTGAAACCACGGCTCTTTCGCCCAGTTTTCCGCAGGAGGCCTTCACCGCCAGCCCCGCCACCTTCGGCAACAGCAACAATTGCCTGCATTTTGCGGTTCCAGCCAGTGTGACCAGTCTGGCAAGGCCCGGCCTGCAAACCCCGCCGCTGGGCTCAGACGATTTTCTCGCCAGTATGCGGGTATCGATCAAGCACACCAGCTTTGATGCCGCGTGGAACCGGGTCCGCCAAGAAAACCTGCCGCGCGGTCTGACCAGTCATTTGGCTGGCCTTGGCACAGACCGGACTGAAAGTGCCCTGCTCGGCACGGTCAACGCATGGACCAACGCCAAGGTCCGCGATGTCGAAGATGCGGTGCAATATGGCCAGTCGGATTATTGGGCGAGCGCATCCACCACGCTGACCCGGGGCGCAGGCGATTGCGAAGATATTGCCATCGCCAAGATGCAGATTCTGGCCGCGATGGGCGTGCGTCGGTCTGACATGTATCTGACCATCGCCCGCGATTTGATCCGCAATGCCGATCACGCGGTGCTGATCGTGAAGGCGGAGGGTAAATTCTGGCTGCTCGATAATGCCACCGATCAGGTGCTGGATGCGAGCCAGAGCAACAATTATCGCCCGATCATGTCGTTCAGCACATCACGCAGCTGGCTGCATGGCAACTGGCACCCTAACGCCCGGTGATCCTGCTCTACCGCTCGGTTAGCGCCTCGTTAAAGGCGCGCAGCACGGGCTTTAGCAAATAGGTCAGCACGCTTTTGCGGCCGGTGATAATCTCTACATCGCAGATCATTCCCGGCATGATCGGTAGGCGCTGGCCGTTCTTCTCGATAAACGCCCGGTCCGTTTCAACCATCACCAGATAATAGGCTTGCCGCTCAACCTCGTCATAGATGCTATCCGCGCTGATATTGCGCACTCGTCCGGCCAGCCCGCCATAGATCGAGAAATCATAGGCGGTAACTTTGACGTTGGCCCGGTCGTTCACCTTGATGAAGGCGATGTCCTTGGGCGCGACGCGGGCCTCGATAAGCAGCTTGTCACCTAGCGGGACGATCTGCATCACCGTCTGGCCCGCATTGAGATAGCCGCCCAGGGTGCTGGCCTGCAGATCATTGACAAAACCAGTGGTCGGCGCGCGCAGCTCGTTGCGGTTCTGCCGGGCTGAGGCACCCTTGATGGTTTCCTGATTGACCGCCAGCTTGGTCGCCACATCGCTGCGTTCGCTCAGCGCCTGCTGACGGAAATCGAACTGCGCCTCGCTGAACTGGGCCTGCGCCTCGCGGATCGCGGCCTGCGCCCGGCCAGCGCCTTGGCGTGCGGCAGAAAGTCGCCCTTGCACATCGACCAGCTCGCGCTGCGCGGTGATCAGCTCGGTTTGGGGAATGACTTTCTTGGCGACCATCGGCGCCAGCATATTGACCTGCTCCTGCGCCAGCCGTGAACTGTTTTCCAGCGAGGCAATCGTGGCCAGACCTTCCTGCAAATCCCGGCGGCGCTGCTCGATCGCGGCAGATAGCGCGCTCTGCTTGCTGCGCGCGGTTGACCGGCGAGCCGAAGCCAGCTGCGCTTCTTCAGCGCAAATCGATCCTGCCGCACAATCGCCGCCTGCCGCGCCATTGCCGCCTTCCTGTGACAACCTATCGGCCCGGGCCGATAGGCGCTCGTTTTCGGCTTCCAGCTGGCCCAGCGCCGAAGCGGACTGCGAATCGTCCAGCCTTACCAGCAGATCACCCTTCTTCACCAGCTGGCCCGGGCGGACCAGAATGGCGCTGATCGTGGCAGGCTCTGCCGCCTGGATCAGCTGGACCTTGCTGGATGGAACCACCTTGCCCATGCCGCGCGTAATCTCATCGATCCGGGCCAGCGCAGACCACGCGATCATCAAGAACATCCCGCCTGCGCAGATCGCGATCAGCCGGCGGGCAGCGTCCCAATCATCGATCCCGGACCGCTCACGCAGCTTGGCAAACAGGCTCATTGTTTGGTCACCGGCTTGGCCTCGTCGCTAATCGCCACCTGCTTTGCTGCAGGTTCAGCCGTAACTGTCTGTTCGACCAGCTGCCGATAGCTGCTGCCAGTCTCGGTCGGATCAGGGATCGACAACCGCCAGGCCTTGGTTACATCCAGCCGCCCGCCGACATCGGCCACCGCGTGGCGATCGGTGACATGCGGCGCCACGGTAAGCCCGGGGGCCAGCGCCTCGGCCAATGGCAGCTCCGCCTGATCGGACAATACGCGCAGGCGCAACAGCTCAAAATCAATCACCGGGATCCGTTCGGCCCCGCTGTAGTGATCGGAGAAACTGGCCGAACGTCCGCCATTGCCGTTGAAGCGGTAGAAGATGTGGCGGCCAAGCTGGGTGATCTTGGCCAGCTGGAACGCCCATTTTGGCAGGACGTAATCGGCGTGATAATGGGTGGCGGTGCCAACGCTGGGTTCGACATAGCCGCCCAGCGCCGTGCGGGCGACCGCAGCAGCCTCTGCCCAGCGCGCCGCAGCAGGCGGGCGCAGCAGCGAGCCATCGCAAGTAAAGCTGAACTGGCAGCCGGTCCGGCGCTCAGCCCCTTGATAGACCACGCCGCAAATACTGTTGGGATACGCTGGATGGCGCATCCGGTTCAGCACCACCTGCGCCACCGCGCGGCGGCCCTGCAGCGGCTCTACTGCGGCTTCGTAATAGACCGCCTGGGTCATACAGCGCAGCGCTGTGGAATAGCTGCCGTCTGCTCCGGCAAGATTGAACTGCGCCAGATGATCGAGAGGAAGACCTGACAGGGGAATCGCAGCATTGCGCTGCTGCGCCGCCAGCCCTTCGACCACGATTTGCGATTTATCATCCACCGACATATCGGCGACGACAGGAATATCACTGAGGGCAAACCGAACCGCTGGCTGATTAGCGCTCTGGCCCCATGAAAGCTGGTTCCCCAACAGCGCAGCAAGGGAAATGGCAAGGACCAGGGCCAGACCCAGCCTGACCATGTTCGAACCAGCCAGTCTGCCCGCGCGCCTGCCCGCACGCCTGCCCGCCGCGCCGAGATGGGCGAATTCGGGCAACTGGCCCAGATCAAGAACGGCGGCACTTTGCATTATCAAACCTTAAACCCGGCACCGGCAGACGCGATGATTTCGTCCCTTGGGCCGTCGGCGACTATCCGCCCATTGTCGAGGACGATAACCCTGTTGCAGATCGAAAAAAGGGCCGGTCTATGGGTCGAAATAACCAGTGTCTGCTCAGCTGTCAGCGAATGGGACAGTCGCTCGACCACAAGTTTCTCAGTCTGGCTGTCCATTGCCCCGGTCGGCTCATCCAGGAACAGCAGCTTTGACGGGGCAACCAGCGCGCGGGCGATGGTCAGGAAGGCGCGCTGACCGCCTGATAGCTGGCTGCCCGCCTCACCCACGGCCCGGTCAAACCCGCCTGCATCCTTGGACAGAAACTGATCTGCCCCCACCGCTCTCAGCGCAGCCAGCAGCTGCTCGTCGCGGACAATCCCGGCCCCCAGCGACAGATTATCCTTGATTGTGCCGCTGAACAGACTGGAATCCTGACCCACGAACCGGAACGCGGCGCGCAAATCCTGCGGGCGATACTGGCGGCTGTCGATCCCTTCGACCAGCATCGATCCGCTACCTGGCGCATACAGCCCGCACAGCAGCCGGCCAAGGGTCGATTTGCCTGAAGCAACCTTGCCGATCAGCGCGATCCGATCGCCCGGGCGGATCTCAAGATTGATGTCCGACAACGAGTTGACCGATGCGCCGGGGTATTGGAAATTCAGCCCCTCCATCCGGATCTGGGCGGCGCGGATGGTCGGAGTGAACGAAGCGCTGCCCTGCTTGCGCTCATCACTTGCCTCCCACAGATTCTGGATCGATTCGAGTGTCTGGCGCGCCTGCTGGCCGCGGGTCAGGATGAAGGCGAATTGCGCCACCGGCGAAAGTGAGCGCGAAGAGAGCATGACGATAGCAATGATCGCGCCCATGGTGATCTGCCCGGCGGCAAACATGTAATAGCCGCCCACGATCAGGGCAACGTTGGAAAACTGCTGGAACGAAGCTGCAAGCCCGATCGCGGACGAGCTGATATCGCGCAAATGCTGCTGCGATTGCGCGCCAAGCTCTGCCAGCCGCCGCCAGCGGCCCAGCATCACACCTTCGCCTGAAATGCTTTTCAGCGTTTCGATCCCGGCAATCGATTCGACCAGCAAGGTCTGTTGCAACCCGTGATCGGCCTGCGCATCGCGCGCGGCCTGAACCACTTTGCGCTGCAATCGCAGGCCTAGCAGGCCCATGATTACCGCTGAAACCAGCGGCACCAGCGCCAGCCAGCTGGCCAGATAAGCGATCATGGCGATGAACAGGAACAAAAAGGCCATATCGACCAGCAGCATGATCGTCGTAGAGGCAAAGAAATCGCGGACGATGGCATATTCGGACACTTTGGCGACCAGATTGCCGGTATGGCCCTTGCGGTCCGCCAGCGGCGCGGACAGGATCTTCGAATAGATCTTTTGCGACAGCCGCAGATCAAGCTCGCGCCCGATCTGGTCGAGCACGGCAGTGCGCGCGCGGCGCAGCGCATATTCGATCCCGAAGGCGAATACCACGCCCAGCGCCAGCACCCACAGGGTCGATTGGGCCCGGTTGGGGATCACCCGGTCATAAACATTCATCGAAAATAGCGGCAGCGCCAGCGCCAGCAGATTGACCAGCAGTGTCGCCACCAGCACCGGGGTGAATTGCCGCCGTTGCTTGTGGATCTCACTCCAGAACCAATGGCTCCGCGCCCGCGCTTCCCATGGCTGGGCGATATCGCGCAGCGCGGTTGGATCACCGAAGACCGTGGCCAGCCAGCCTGCATATTCCTGCTGTACCAGCGCCACCGGCTCCCACTCAGCCTTGCCGCTGCGGGGCCGCCAGACCAGCATTTCGCCATCGCGCAGCTCGTGAACCACCACCACCTCGCCGCCGCCAAGCGCAACCAGGGCTGGATATGACGCGCTTTGGCGCGCCAACTTTGGCTGGCGCTGCGCATCGCAATTGAGGCCGAGCAATTCAAGCACCGGCTCCGCCTGATGGAGCGGCAAGCGTCCATCGGGCGAGAGGGCAAAGGCGGTCAGCATAGCCGGTGTGAAGGCGACCCCGAACCGCTCAGCCAGCTGGCCAAGGCACGCAACCAGTGGATCGGTTGCCTCTAGTTCGGGATTGGGCGCATCGGCCATTGATATTTGCCCTGTCTTGGCGGCTTGGTTTTTCCCGGACTAGTTGATCCCGGATCACCTGGGAGGAGTGCGGTATTCCAGTTCAGCGGGCTTGGGCGGCCCGTAATTGAACCTTGCGCGTTCTGCTTCCCCGGCCCCGGCGCCCGGCTCAACGCTTAGTCCGGTCAGCAGGCGATTGGTTGCAGCCAGCGCCTGATACCGCGCGAAAATCTGAGAGAAACGTGCGGTTTCCAGCCGAACCTGCACATTATAGCGAGTATTCTGGGCATCGAGCACATCCAGCAGCGAACGCCGCCCGACATTGAACTGGCTGCGATAGGACAGCAGCAGATCATCGGTCACCCGGCTTTGTGTCGCCAGCTCTTCAGAAACCCGGGTCTGGGTGCGCAGGGCATTGTAGGACGAGCGCACATCCTCTTCGGCTTCGCGGACAACTTCATAAAGCTGATAGCGGGCTTCGCTGCCGCGGCGGACCATCTCCTGATATTTGGCCTTGTTGATCCCGCCATCGAAGATATTCCAGCGCACGAATGCCCGTGCCTGAACATCCCGTGTCGTGCCGCGGAAGCCGTCAACATCCTCGCCAATCCGGCCGGTTACATCAACCCCGATCCGCGGGAACAGATCGCCCTTGGCGCTATCGGCCAGCGCATGCGCGGCATCGACATCGGCTTCGGCTTCCTTGACGCGCGGATTGCTGACGCGGGCAATCCCGACCGCTTCATCGACCGAGCCTGGCATGTTTTCAGCCAACGTTGGCGGCAGCATGACTGAATCGATATCCAGCCCAGTCAGTCGGCGCAGCGTTATCCGGGCTTCTTCTGCGGCCTGTTCGGCTTCAACCTGGCGTACGATGGCGGCCTGCAGCCGTTCCTGTGCCTGCTGTTGATCGGCAATCGAGATCGAGCCTTGCTGCACCCCGGTGCCAAGATCATTCACCAAGGCCTGATGAAAGCTGACATTGTCCTGGCTGGCTGCAACCACGCGCTGCTGCAGCAACAGATCGAGATACTGGCGTGAGACCTGCAGGGCGATGAACTCTGACCGTTCGACCACGCGCAGCGATGCGCCATCAACCCGCGCCGCCTGACGCAGCAGCTCGCCGCGCCGTCGGCCGAAATCAGCGACGATAAACTCACCTTTGGCAAACGCCTCAAGCGGGTAAAGCTCCTGATTCTGGATCCCCAGCGAACGCCGCGTGGTATTATCCAGATGGCGCACCCCGGCCGAAGCCTCAAGATCGACACGCGGTGCATAAAGCCCCTGAGCCTGCTTGCGCTCAAACTGGATGGCTTCCTTGTTGAATTGCGCCTGCGCCACCTGCGGGTTGGAATTCACCGCCACGCGGACAGCTTCCTGCAGCGTGATCGGCGGACCCGCTTGCGCCAGGGCCGAATGGGCGGAGCCCGCAAGCAGCGTGGCGCAGCTGGCGATCAGGAGTTTGCGATAAATCATGATGTTGGTCCCCAACCTACCGGTTCACGGTTATTTCAACGCGGCGATTGCTTGGATTGCGCTCACCATCGACGGTCGGAACCTTGGGCTCCGCTTCGCCGCGACCTGATACATTCAATACCGAGCGTTCAACGCCCTTGGCGCCCAGCATCGCGCCAACCGCCTCAGCCCGCCGGATCGACAGAGCACCGTTGTAACCATCGCTACCCGAACGGTCGGTATGCCCGGTTACGGTAATGGCATTCCACCCGCAGGCCCGGACATTCTGGACCACTGCATCAAGCGTTTCCATGCTGCTGGCAGGCGGCGCGGCGCTGTCCCAATCGAAAAACACGATCCCGGCAATCGGCTGGTTGCAAGCATCCGAAACCGGTGGCGGAGGTGGCGGCGGGGGTACGGGCATCGGCGCCTGGACCTGCATCCGGTTAGCCGCATCAACGCACTTGCCGATGCTGACTGGATCCTTGGTCCAGCTTTTCAGAAAACCCAGCGCAATCCCGCACTGGGCCTTGGCCTGGGAAGCCCAGCCAAAACGGGAATTATCGATCCCGACCACTGACTGATCGGTGGTCAATGCCAGCGCCGCAGCATAGCGCGACTGAATTTCACCGCGAAGCGATCCTACGTCCATGGCCAGAAGCTCATCTGTGCTTGCCTGAGCAAAAGCGCAGGCCGGCCAAGCTGCCGCCAGCAATGACGCCGCTAGGAGCCCTCGCTTAAAATTCACAAGCATTGCCAATCCCCTTAATGGTTAATGCAACAGAAAAACTAGCCTTGAGCCATGGCAGCAGCGTCTTGATGGTCAAGCATAAACGCCATCTCGAACGGCGATGAGAGCGATTGCGCCGGATTGCTGATCGGGCTGTCCAGCAATCCGATCAAGGCAAACTCGTTTGCACCATGGACCGATTCGGCTTGGCCAAGGCTTCCCGGCGCAAAATGATCAACAATGCTGTCCACGCCGTGGCTTGCCGCGGCATCGGCAAAGGCCGCCTGCACCGCTGGCAGATCCTGCGCAGCGATCACCGATCCCTTGGCCGTGACAGGTGCCTGCATCGAAAGCAGGGCATCCATCGCATGGCT
>JAYVKX010000329.1:0-4399 GCA_043768005.1 Novosphingobium sp.
CCACAGCTCGAGTACGGCGGAGTCGTCACCCGCATCTGCCACGATCCCATCTGTTGGCACACCCCAACGAAGCATCCGCTCGATCATGCCCGAAGTGGCACGCCAGCCAGCGTTGCGCCCCGCCGCGGCCCTCTCTAGGTGCAAGGCTCATGTACACAAGTGCCGACCGGGGAGCGCGTATGGAAGAGATCATCGATCCCGAGCTGCCGATCATCGATCCGCACCACCATCTGTGGGATCTGACCCCGTTGCTGGGTGCCTTTCCTGATCCGCAGCATCCGTTCATCGCCTCGCTCACGCGGACGCCCTATTACACTTTCGATCAGCTGCGCGCCGATGCGCAGTGCGGTCACCGCGTGATCGCCACGGTCTTCATGGAATGCGGCGCGTTCTATCGCGCGGGTGCCAGCGATGCGCTGAAACCGGTCGGCGAGGTTGAATTCGTGGCCGGTGTCGCAGCCCAGGGCGCAAGCGGGATTTACGGTGATTACCGCCCCTGCGCCGCGATCATCGGGCATGCCGATATGTCGCTGGGCGATGGCGCGGTGGACGTACTGGAGGCGCTTGCAGACGCAGGCGGCGGACGCTTTCGCGGCATCCGCCACAGCGCCGCTTGGGATGCCGATCCCGCCACGCTCGGCCCTCCGTTCCATGCCGCGCAAGGCCTGCTCGGCAGCGATGCCTTCCGCGCGGGCTTCAAATATCTTGCCCCGATGGGCCTGAGTTTTGATGCCTGGGTGACCGAACCGCAGCTGGGCGATGTCATCGCACTGGCTCGCGCCTTTCCCGAAACCAGCATCATCCTGGATCACTGCGGCACCCCGCTGGGTGTCGGTCCCTATAAGGGCAAGCTGCACGAGCGGTTCGACCCCTGGCGCAGCGCAATCCGCGAGCTTGCCACCTGCTCCAACGTTTCGATCAAGCTGGGCGGCCTCGCCATGGCCTTTTGCGGGATGCCCGAGCAGGGTCCGGAGGCGGGGCTTTCGTCGGAAGTGCTCGCCGCGATGTGGCGCCCCTATGTGGAAACCTGCATCGAAGCATTCGGAGCAGAGCGGGGCATGTTCGAAAGCAACTATCCCGTCGACAAATGGGGTGCGAGCTATGCCACGCTGTGGAACGCCTTCAAACGCCTGACGTCCGGGGCAAGCGCTGCGGAAAAACGCGCGCTATTCGCTGGAACTGCGGCGCGGGTTTACGGAATCGAGGAGGTGCTGGCAGGGGTATGAGGTGTGGAGGATGGAACGCTTGATCGCGCTACATCCTAAAAGCCGACGAACACCGCTGCCTCATCGACCGACCGACGTTTAGACACCACGGCATTTGCGGGGAAGCTCTCATCCGGCCAGCCCAGCGCGATGCTTTTCATGATCACCTGATCATCAGCGATCCCGGCGCATTCCCGCACCACTGGGATTGCATGATGCCCTGGCTGTTGATCACCGTGCCCAGTCCGCGCGACCAGGCAGCATTGACCAAGGCCGTCGCCACCGCTCCGCAATCGAACGGTGTATCATCGCTACCGTCCAGCACCCGGTCATAGGTTACGATCACGCAGACCGGAGCATCGAATTGGCGGAAACCGCGCAGCACCCAGTCTTGCCGCATATCTTTGTCATCGCGCTCAATCCCCATCGCTGAGAACAATTGCTTGGCGACACCAACCTGCCTGTCACGGTGGGGGCCGGCAAAGGCCTGACCGGTGCGGAACTCACGCGATTGCGGCACACCTGCCACCATCCGTTCGGTATTGCCGGCGCGGATCCGGTCCAGCGGTTCGCCGGTAATGACATAGAAATTCCACGGCTGGGTATTCATCGATGATGGCGCGCGCATCGCCAAGCCGATGATTTCCTCGATCAGCGCCTTGGGCACCGGATCGGGTTTGTAACCGCGGATGCTGCGGCGGCCGAGAACAACATCATCAAACTGCATGCGTGATCCTTGAAAGATTGGCTCGGGTACAACCGGTAGAGGATTATGCCGCAGTTGAAACCCTGCAGGTTAGGGAACTGCGCCATTCAGGTAGAATCTCACACCGCGCCCAGCGCCTCGAACTGCATTGGCACAGCCGCAACTTCAACCTGGTCGCCCGTCCGCACCTCGCCACCCATCACCCCCAAGCCTGCGATCAGTTGCAACGCATCGCACGGAGTTTTGGAAAAGCGGTGGCTGGCGTCACTGGACAGGGCGATGATCGTGGACGACATTTAACCCATTTAGCCAAACCGGTTGCCTATCGCAACCAATCCCCCTCGACAGCATCGCAGCGCCGCAATATGGAGCCTTAACCGACCGATTAAAGGATTTGCGCTTCTATGTCCCTGCCCGCCCCGTTCGACCGTCTTCGCCTGCCCGTGATCGCCGCGCCGCTGTTTATCATTTCCGGGCCGGAACTGGTGATCGCCCAGTGCAAGGCCGGGGTTGTCGGGAGCTTTCCCGCGCTCAATGCCCGGCCATCGGGGATGCTGGATGAATGGCTGCATCAGATTACCGAGGAGCTGGCCGCGCATAACCGCGACAATCCGGATCGCCCGGCGGCACCCTTTGCGGTCAATCAGATCGTCCACAAAAGCAACAACCGGCTTGAGGAAGATTATGAGGTTTGCGCCAAATGGCAGGTGCCGCTGACCATCACTTCACTCGGCGCACGCGAGGATCTCAACGCGGCGGTGCACCGCTGGGGCGGGATCGTGCTGCATGATGTGATCAATGACCGTTTCGCCCGCAAGGCGATTGAAAAAGGGGCTGACGGCCTAATCCCGGTCGCAGCAGGCGCTGGCGGTCACGCCGGTGTCCTCTCACCCTTTGCGCTGATGCAGGAAATCCGCGAATGGTTCACTGGCTTGGTCGCGCTGTCTGGTTCGATCGCCAGCGGCAGATCGGTTCTGGCGGCGCAGGCGATGGGGGCGGATTTTGGCTATATCGGCTCCGCCTGGATCGCCACGACCGAGGCCAATGCTCAGCCTGGCTACAAGGATGCGATCGTGGCGGGAAACGCTTCGGATATCATCTATTCGAACCTGTTCACCGGGATCCACGGCAATTATCTGCGTCCATCGATCGTCGCGGCGGGGCTTGATCCGGATAATCTGGCGGTCAGCAATCCCAGCGCGATGAATTTTGGCTCGGGCGGCAATACCGAGGCCAAGGCGTGGAAGGATATCTGGGGATCGGGCCAGGGGATCGGCGCGGTCAAGGCAGTGGAATCAGTGGCTGACCGGGTTGACCGGCTGGAGGCTGAATATAACACCGCCCGCGCCGAACTGGCCGCCAAGGCGCGGATGACATTGGTTTGAGGTGCCGTATTAAAAGTTTAGGACGCGGTATCCGGCCATAGCAGGTCGGCCATTGCATCAAGCTCGGTAAAATCAACCCCGCGGCCCAGCGGATCGCGGCGGTTAAGCGCGAAGCGGCTGCGCTGCTGATCCAGCAGACGGCGGCGCAGCGCGCGCTGCAGCAGCCTCAGACGTTGCAGCGCAACCAGCAACGCCACCTCTGGCGCAAGCTGGCGCTGTGCGGCCCAGCCAGCCTCAATCTGGCCAACCCGCTCAATCACCAGTTCATTATAAGCCCGGTGCGGACCCCGGTGCAGCGGAAGCCCGATCCTGACCACCGCAGCATCATTTGCGGGCAGGAGCAGGCCGTTGCTGCGAAAATCGTCAAACCCGATTCGCTCTGTCCCCACCGCATCGAACATGATCCCGAAACAGCGCCGCGACAGCAGCTGACGGGGCAGCAGATGGTGGCGCTGCAAACCCGGTTCAAATCCGGGGGTGTCGCGGCGATTGACTGAACGAAACGGCAGCCGCTGCCGCGTCAGTGTAACCCTACCTCCACCACCGGGAACACCAGCCTTCTGCGCCATCGGGCCTAGCGCGCTTTCATACCGCAAGGCTGGGTCATCGCCGGCGCATCACGCGCAGCTGCCGTCCATCGCGCACCGGCACGGCCAGTAGTTCTTCGCCTTCCGGCCCGATCAGATCGGTCGGCACGGTGATCGCGCCGCTTTCGGTCAGCTGATTAATCAGCCGCACCGCGATCCTTGCAGTGGTGGCGGGCGGCATATCCCGGTCCGGCTCAAGCCGCAGCTCTTGCCCGATCAGATAATCGAGCCCACGTGAGACAAGTGCGCCGCTCGGTTCGCGTTCAAGCGAAGTCAGGCCAAGCGCGGGAAAAGCGCCGCCTGCCAGCCAATCGGAGATAGTACGGATGAAATAGCCTGGTTCCATCCAGCTGTTCGCCGGGCCCCAGCAAATTGCCAGCACCCCCGGCAAGCCTGCCAGCGCCGCACCCAGCCCGCACATCACCCGAATCACCGGCAACAACGGCCCGCCTTCGCCCAGATGCGGACCCGGTGCCACTTCGATCGTTTCACCATCAACCAGTTGGCTAAGCCCAA
>JAYVKX010000330.1:0-5082 GCA_043768005.1 Novosphingobium sp.
CGGCTTCGCCGAATGCGGCTATTGTGATCGCCGCTTCATCCTGAACGGCGGCGTAGCGGATCATCCTGCCGCCTGAGTGCAAGCTCTGGCGCTTTCGCGGCTGCACCCTATATCCGGGGCATGACCATGACTGACACCCGCTCGCTGCTGTACCGTTCCGGTCAGCTTGATCCGGCCCAAGCGCAGGCATTGGCCCGCGAAACGCTGAGCGCGTGTGACGATGGCGAGCTGTATTTGCAGTTCATCGCGTCTGAAACTTTCGCGTTTGACGATGGTCGGCTGAAGATGGCTGATTATTCGCGCGATGCAGGCTTTGGCCTGCGCGGCGTTTCGGGCGAGATGACCGGCTTTGCCCATGCCAACGAGATTTCCGCCGCCGCGATCCGCCGCGCGGGCGAAACGCTGGCGCTGCTGGATCCGGCCACCGCCCAGCCCGCTCCGCCGCCCCGCCAGAACAATCGCCATCTTTATACCGAAGCCTCGCCGCTTGATGCTGTGCCGTTCGAGGCCAAGGTCAAGCTGCTGGAAACGATCAACGCTGCCGCCCGGGCGCGCGATCCGCGCGTCGCGCAGGTCAGCGTCAGCCTGTCGGCCAGCTGGTCGGTGGTCGAGATCGTCCGTGCCGACGGGTTTGTGGCGCATGATGTCCGCCCGCTGGTCCGGCTCAATGTCGGGATTGTGGCCGAGAGTAATGGCCGCCGCGAAACCGGCAGCTTCGGGATGGGCGGACGCTGGCTGTATGACCGGCTGTTCGAACCGGCGAGCTGGAACCGCGCAATCGACGAGGCGCTGGCCCAGGCGCTGACCAATCTGGACAGCGTGGCCGCCCCGGCGGGCGAGATGACCGTGCTGCTTGGTCCCGGCTGGCCCGGCGTGCTGCTGCACGAGGCGGTTGGCCACGGGCTTGAAGGTGATTTCAACCGCAAGGGCACCAGCGCTTTTTCCGGCCGGATTGGCGAGCGGGTTGGCGCGCCTGGCGTTACCGTGGTTGATGATGGCTCGCTTGCCGGGCGGCGCGGCTCGCTCTCGATCGACGATGAGGGCACGCCCACGCAGGAAAACGTGCTGATCGAGGATGGCATCCTCAAAGGCTATATCCATGATCGGCTCAACGCGCGACTGATGGGGGCAGAGCCCACCGGCAACGGACGGCGCGAAAGCTATGCCCATGCGCCGATGCCGCGGATGACCAATACTTTCATGCGCGGCGGCAATGATGATCCGGCCGAACTGCTTTCGCGTGTCAAATCCGGGATCTTCGCCAAAAGCTTTGGCGGCGGGCAGGTCGATATCGTTTCGGGCAAATTCGTGTTTTCCTGCACCGAGGCCTACAAGATCGAGAACGGCAGACTGGGCGCACCGATCAAGGGTGCGACTTTGATCGGCGATGGCCCCAGCGTGCTGACCAAGGTGATGGGCATCGGCAACGATATGGCGCTGGACGAAGGTGTTGGCATCTGCGGCAAGGGCGGACAAAGCGTTCCAGCGGGCGTTGGTCAGCCGACGCTGCTGGTCTCGGGACTGACGGTGGGCGGAACCGGCTAAATTAGTCAGCCACCGTTCAGCGTGGTAGGATCAACCTATCGGTACTGGAGAATCACCATGCGCAAGCTCGCTCTCGCCCTTGTGGCAACCGCTGCACTGCTGACCGGCCCCGCGCTTCAGGCGCGGGAGCGGCTCACCCCAGAACAGCAGCTGGCCAAGCTCCTAGAAGGGCGCGAAGCGGGCAAGCCGACCAGCTGCATCAGCAACTGGTCCACCCGCAATATGCAGATCCTCGACAAAACCGCACTGGTCTATGATTCGGGCAGCGTTATCTATGTCAACCGCCCGGCCAACGCCGATGTGCTGGATGATGATGATGTGATGGTTGTCAGGCTGACCGGCAGCCAGCTGTGCCGGCTCGATATGGTTTCCATGCACGAGCGGTCGGGCGGATTTTACCGCGGCTTTGTCAGCCTGGGCGAATTTGTCCCCTATCGCCGCATCGCCAAGGCCAACTAAGCCTCAACTCCGCTTGCCCAAACCGCCAGTTTGGGCAAAATCCTGCGGATGAGCCGATCCCGCACAATCGCCTGCATGGTGTTTGCCCTGTTCTATGGCTTTGCCGGGGTGATGCATTTGATCGCCCCGCACCCGTTTCTGATGATTACCCCGCCGTGGGTGCCGCTGCCCAATCTGGTGATCGCGTTGACCGGAGTTGCCGAACTTGCCGGAGCCGCAGGGATCGCCCAGTGGCGCTGGCCTGCGCTGCGCCGCGCTGCCGGATGGGGCCTGGCGCTTTATGCGCTATGCGTCTGGCCAGCCAATTTTCAGCACATGGCTCTGGATCTTGCGCGTGCCGATGGCGGGCTGGGATTGGGCTATCACATCCCCCGCCTTGCCGCCCAGCCGCTGCTGATCTGGCTGACGCTGTGGGCAAGCGGCGCGACTCTCCGAACCCGCCGCCCAGGGGTGATAGTCTATGCAGAGACCGGCAGTGTTGGCCAGTAACCAGAAATTTTCGCGCCATCGAACAAGGCAATATCGCCAAACTGGAAAAACACCGCCTCGCTCTGGCTTGGGCGAAAAAAGACATGGTCGTCAGGTTTCAGCTGCACATGATCTGAGCCGGTCAGCATCTCCTGGTTGCTCGATCGGCCAAACAGGCTGCTGAATTCAAGCCCCGGGGGGGACACTGGCTGCGCCAGCCAATGCCCGCCATAGATGAAGAAGGCGCGCTTGGTGTTGGGATCCATGAAGTTGAGCGGCCCCGAGAGCCATTCATTGCCGGGCAGAAGCATCCGATCGAGCGCCTTGATCACCGGGGCCGCGATGAACGCTGCGGGGAGATGCTGCGCAAGCGATGGCAAATCGAAATCCGCAGGTTTGACAAAGGCCGAACCGACCGAAACCTCGTTCGCGGCAGTGCCCTGGGCATGGCGGGTGTAAGTCGGGCTGCCCGCGCCGTTCAGCGTAAGCGTTGCCGGATCTGTCCCAAGCGTTGCGCGCAGCACACCGATCGCGGTGCGATACTTCTGCTGGGACTGCACATAAGCTGCGGCGGGATCGCGCATCTTGGGGACGTGCGGATCATAGCCCATCAGGCCCGCGACGCTGATCGCAGGCGATTGCTTGGCCAGCTTAAGCGTCGCCGCCAGTGCCCCAGCATCAGCAAAGCCGCCGCGATGCAGCCCGACATCGATTTCGAAGCTGGTTCTAAGCTTGACCCCATGCGCGCTGGCAATCGCGGCATAGTGTTGCAGCCGCTCAGGCGTATCGATCAGCCACTGCACCTTCTGCGCGGCTTCTGGGCCTGATTTATCAAGGAACTGGGCCAGTTCTGTTGCAGGGAGCGGCTTGCCGAGCAACAGGTCAGCGCCGGGGCGCTTCGCCAGCTCGGCAAGCATCGCGCTGTTGAACACCATGAAGCGGTTGGTCGCCATGCCCGCCGCGACATGATCGATCAGCCCTTGCGCGGGGAGTGATTTGACCACCACCCGCAGCGGCAGCTTCCGGGGCGCAAGCGCGGTGCGGGCCGCGGCGATATTATGATCGAGCCGGCGCTGATCGATCACCAGCACGGGATGCGCGATCCCGGCATCCCGCAAAGCCTTCGACAGCGCGGTAAAATAGGCGTCGTGCCCGCCGCCGTGATCGCTTTTGCGCGATGCCAGCACCGCTGCCGCGCCAAGCAGGGCAGCGCCGCCACCGAACATCGAGGCGCGCCGGGTCCAGCTGCTGGCGCGAGTTTGATCAGCCATCAAGAAAAATCCCCTCGAGATAATCATTGAGCAACCGGCCTTGCGGATCGAGTGTCCGGCGTACTTCGCCAGCTTCGAGCCAGCGGGGATAGAGCGCGGCAAGATCGCGCGCCTTAAGCGAATGGAGCTTGCCCCAATGCGGCCGCCCGCCATGACTACGGAAGATCGGCTCGATCAGGCTGTAGAAGAATTCATGGTCTTCCTTGTAATAGGCATGGACCGCGATAGAGCCGCATTCCCGGCCATAAAACGGTGAAAGCCAGGCATCGTCGGCGGCGATCACCCGCGCTTCGATCGGGAAAAACACATCGCCGCGATGGGTTTCAATCGCCGCCAGCACCACTTTCAAGGCGGGGACATGGGCCTCGATCGGCAGGTGATATTCGGTTTCCTTGAAGCGGGCCGGACGCTCGTTAGATAAGAGCTTCCAGCCCTCGTCGACGAATTCTTCGGGCGCTATCCCGGCCAGCTCGCGCTGGGCAAAGCTGCGGCGCAGCGATGGGGTGAACTCGAATAGGTCGCGCAGCCGTTTAAGCCCCATCAGCGTCTCGACATCCCGATCGGGGCCGCGTGGCTTGACCGGAAGATCGGTTACATCATGGGTGATGAGCGCCGAATAGCCGGTGAACGGCAGGATCAGGAATTCGACATTGCGGTGCTGCTGGCGCAGCGTTGACCAGCGTTCCAGCACCTCATCGGTTGGCCTCAGCGCAACATTTTTGAGGACACGGTGGAGCGGCTGGTTCTGCAGGGTTACCTGGGTCACCACCCCAAATGCGCCCAGCCCGACACGCGCGGCATTAAAGATATCGGGCTGCGTTTGCGCGTCGCAATCGATCAGCTCACCCGATGGCGTCGCAAGGCGCAGCGCCACGACCGAACCGTGGACGGCCTGAATGCCCCGCCCGGTGCCATGCGTTGCCGTGCCAATCGCGCCTGCCACCGATTGCTTGTTGATATCGGGCAAATTGATCATCTCTTGCCCGATCGCGGCAAGCGCAGGGCCAAGATCGGCCAGCCGCGTTCCCGCCCTGACCACCGCTGTATTGGCGGCGACATCGTGGGAGATGATCCCGGTCATGCTATCGAGCGTCAGCAAAGTCCCAGAGGTTGGCACAAGCGCCGTAAACGAATGCCCTGAACCCACCGGACGGATCGGCCCGGGCGCGGTTTTCAGGATATGGACAAGCTCATCCTCGCTGGTGGGCGCGGCGCGCGCTGTGGGATAGGCGTGTTCAATCCCCGACCAGTTGCTCCAGATAAGGCGGCCCTGAGCATCCTGCAGCGCGGGTGCCGCTGGTTCGCGGTCAAGCCACAGCCGCCGGCCTGCCAGCCCGCC
>JAYVKX010000331.1:0-4131 GCA_043768005.1 Novosphingobium sp.
CGCCATACGCTGTCCAGTCAGGACGATCCGAAGCGCGGCATTGGTGCCGCGCGGAGCTGGGCCGAGGCCGAATTTCGCAAGACTTCGCGTAAGTGCGGTAATTGCCTTGAAATCGTGTTGCCCGAAACGATGGTCAGCGGAACCCGCGTGCCCACACCAACCCGGCTGGTTGATGTAGTCGCGATCCAGCGCGGCACGGAACGGCCGAATGAAGTTGTCATCGTTCAGGGCCATATCGATAGCCGCGTATCCGATGTGATGGATTTTACGCATGATGCGCCGGGTGCCAATGATGATGGATCGGGCACCGCGCTGGTACTTGAAGCAGCGCGGGTGCTGTCGCAGCGCAAATTCCCCACCACAATCGTCTATGCCGTTCTTTCAGGCGAAGAGCAGGGCCTGTTCGGCGGCAAGCTGCTGGCCGATTATGCCAAGACGCAGGGCTGGACGGTAAAGGCCGTGCTCAACAATGATATCGTCGGCGGATCTCGCGGCTCAGACGGGCTGGTTGATGATGGCCATGTGCGGGTATTTTCCGAAGGCCCGCGCGCCGATGGGAACGATCTCTTGCGCGCGGAAGCCCGGCGGATGGGCGGCGAGAATGACAGCGCCAGCCGTAATCTGTCCCGTTGGCTGGCCCGGCTCGCAGATGTCGCATACGAAGATTTTGCGGTGCGTCAGGTCTGGCGGGCTGATCGGATGGGCCGGGGCGGGGATCAGCTGCCGTTTCAGGAACTGGGCTATCCCGCGGTCCGCTTTTCAGTCGCCATCGAAGACTATGATCACCAGCACCAGGATCTGCGCACCCAGAACGGTGTGAAATTTGGCGATACTGCAGATGTGATGGATTTCCCTTATCTCGCCCGGGTCGTATCGTTGAATATAGCGGCGCTGGAAGGGCTGGCGCTGGCCCCCATGCCCCCGCTCGCCAGTGCCGGGGCAGCGGTACAGACTTTCACTCTGGTCAAATGGCAAGCGGTTGCCGGGGCTGCAGGCTATACCGTGTGGCGCCGCCGCACCGATGCCAGCGATTGGGAAGAACCAGTGTTCATCGAAGCGGCAGATGTTACCTCGTACAAACTGGAAGGCATTCGCGGCGATGACTGGATTTTCGGGGTGAGCGCGCGTTCCGCCAGTGGCAATGAAAGCCCGGTATCCTCCGCCGTTCCGGGCGGCGCGTTTGAGCCGCTGCGCTGATGCCGCTCAAGCCCAAAGTCCAGCCCGGGATGCCCAGTACCAAGCAGATCCTCGATTTCATCGCCAGCTCGCCGACACCTGCGGGCAAGCGCGAGATTGCCCGCGCCTTTGGCCTTAAGGGGCAAGAGAAGATCGCGCTCAAGGCGCTGCTGCGCGACATGGCCGATGAGGGCCTGATCGACGATGAAAAGCGCGCCTTTCACCGGATGGGTGGCGTCCCAAAAGTTACTGTTCTGCGCGTCATGGTGATCGAGGATGGCGAGGCGATTGCGATCCCCGATAACTGGTCGCCCGATGATGCCACCCCGCCGCCCCGATTGCGCCTGATCGAAAAGGGCAATCGCAGCGCGCTCAAGGTGGGTGACAAGGTGCTGGCACGCACGGAGGAAGCCGGCGCTGGTTGGCGCGCTTTTCCGATGAAAAAACTGGCCGCCAGCGAAGATCAGCTGCTTGGCGTGGTGGAGATTGATGGAGCGGGCAAGGGCTGGCTCGCCCCGGTAGACAAGCGGGTACGCAGCGCCTCGCCGATCACCGATCTGGGCGGGGCCGAGGCGGGCAACCTTGTGCTGGCAGAACCAGCCGGGCGATCGACCCGCGCGGGCGTTAAAGTCACGCAGGTTCTGGGCGATCCACTTGCGCCCCGCGCGTTCAGTCTGATCGCAATCCACAAGCACGGTATTCCCAACGTATTTGACGAGGATACGCTGGCCGAGGCCCAGCTTGCCGCCAAACTGCCGTTGAGCCCCGAACAGCGCGAGGATCTGCGCCATCTGCCGATCGTCGCGATTGATCCCAGCGATGCCCGCGATCACGATGATGCGATCTGGGCTGAACCCGATGGAGCAGGCGGTTTCCGCGCGCTGGTCGCGATTGCCGATGTGTCATTCTATGTCCGCCCCGGCGGCATGGTTGACCGGGAGGCACGCAAACGCGGCAATTCGGTCTATTTCCCAGATCGTGTTGTACCGATGCTGCCCGAAGTACTCAGCGCCGATGTTTGCAGCCTGCGCGCCGGTGAAGACCGCGCCGCGATGGCTTGCCACCTTAATATCGACGTTCACGGCCAAGTGACGTCATGGCGGTTTACCCGCGCCATCGTCCGCATTGCCGAAGTCATTGCCTATGAGGATGCACAGACGCGGATAAATGAGGGGACGGCAGGGGCGAGCCTGGCGAACTTGTGGGCCGCTTGGGGCGTGCTGGCGGCGGCCCGTGCTGCCCGCGATCCGCTCGATCTTGATCTGCCCGAACGCCGTGTGGTGCTGGATCAGCAGGGCAAGATTGCCGAAATTGCCCTGCGTGAGCGGCTTGATGCCCACCGCGTGGTCGAGGATTTCATGATTTTAGCCAATGTCGCGGCAGCCAAGGCGCTGGAAAGCAAACTGGCTCCGGTGGTTTACCGGATCCATGAACCACCCAGTCGGGAAAAGCTGGTTGCGCTCAAGGATTACCTCGCCAGCTTTGAACGTAAGTTCGCGCTGGGCCAGGTCATTACCCCCGGGCTATTCAACCGCTTACTTAAAGATGTGGTCGATGATGCTGAAAAGGCGCTGATTATGGAAGCAGTGCTGCGCAGCCAGACGCAGGCCTATTACGGCCCGCGCAATGCGGGGCACTTCGGACTGGCGCTGGCCAGCTACGCGCATTTCACCTCGCCGATCCGCCGCTATGCAGATCTCTTGGTCCACCGCGCGCTGGTCGATGGCTACCAGCAGGAACAGCCCGTGCCCAAGGGCGATCTTCCTGCAACTTCCGGCCTTTCAAGCCGCGACCGTGACGATCTTGGCAAGGTGAGTGAGGCGATCAGCTCAGCCGAACGCCGTGCAATGATGGCCGAGCGTGAAACGATTGACCGCTATGTTGCCGCCTGGCTTTCAGCGCGCGTCGGCGAGGTTTTTGCGACCCGGATTACCGGAGTGCAGAAGTTCGGCTTCTTCGCCACGATCATCGGGCTTGGCGGCGATGGGCTTGTTCCCGTCTCGACCCTTGGCGCAGAACGGTTCGCCTATGATGAAAGCGCGCAGGTGTTGACGGGTGAGGAAAGCGGCACAAGCTATGCCATGGGCATGATCGTCCGCCTGCGTCTGGCCGAGGCCAATGCGCTGACCGGTGCGCTTAAGTTTGAACTGGAAGCGGGCGGCAGCGGCTCGATCGAACCGCGCGGGTATCGGCCTGGCTCTGCAGGCAGGAAGCCTGAGTATAAGGGCAAACACACGGTCGGAAAACGCGGACGGCCCGGCAATATGCGTCACCAGAATCGCAAGAAATAGTCAGCTTAGCCGTTCAAGATCCGTATCGCTCATCCCGCCAGGGATGATGTACAGCGGGCAGGGCAGCTGGCCCACAGCAGAGCTGAAATGAGTGACCAATGGGCCGGGTCCGCCCTCTGACGCTGCCCCCAGCACCAGCGCTGAAACTTCCGGGTGCAGGGTCAGATATTCACGGATCACCTTTTCGCCTTCGCCTTGAAGCACGGAGATTACCGGCATTTGACCGCTTTCGCTCAGCAGGTTTCCCGCAGCGCTGGTCACCAGCGTTTCGGCGCGCGCCCGCGCCTCAGCCTCGATCGTCGCCTGCACCCCACCAAAGGCGACGAATGGCTGGCGTGGGATCAGCGCCAGCAGATGCACGGCGCCGCCTGTGCGTGCCGCACGGCTTGAGGCGAAGCGCAAGGCAACGCCTGCTTCCTCCGTCTCGTCCATGATTACCAGATAGACGCGCATCGCCCGGGCCCCTCCACAGGGCGCAACCTATCTGCTGAAAACGTATTCTGCGCAAGAACCTTGCCCCGGGCCGCGATTTTAGCCAGAGACAGGCTGAAACGTAGCGTCGCCAAAGGACCGGACCCCCTATCATGCCGATCGAAATCAAGATGCCCGCGCTGTCACCCACGATGGAAGAGGGGACTCTTGCGAAATGGCTGGTCAAGGTGGG
>JAYVKX010000332.1:0-6497 GCA_043768005.1 Novosphingobium sp.
GGGACGCGATCATCGCGCTCAACCTTACCGCCACTTTCGATGCCTGCCGCCTCGCGGTGCCGGGAATGAAAGATAAGGGCTGGGGGCGGATCATCAATACCGCCAGCGCCCATTCGCTCGTCGCCTCGCCGTTCAAGGCGCCTTATGTGGCCTCCAAGCACGCGGTGGCGGGCTTTACCAAATCGATGGCGCTGGAACTGGCGACCAGCGGCGTCACCGCCAATTGCATCAGCCCGGGTTATGCCTGGACCTCGCTGATCGAGAACCAGATCCCCGATACAATGGCCACCCGCGGCCTCAGCCGTGAGGCGGTAATCAACGATGTGCTGCTGGCCAAGCAGCCGACCAAGCGGTTCGTCCAGCCAGCCGAAATCGCCGCGCTGGCGGTGTTCCTGTGCCGGGACGAGGCCTGCAATATGACCGGGGCAAATATCAGCATGGATGGCGGCTGGACGGCGGAATAATCGCGCAATCGCAGCTACTGGTGCGGGCAGTGTAACTTTCCTGCCACCGCCATGACTTATCGCAGCGCTGCACTGTAGAGCCGCTTGTCGCGCTTTGGACTTGGTGTAGGACTGGCGCGATGAACCGGGGCTTGTCAGCGATGAACCGATGGCTCCTGCCGCTGCTGGCGGTGGGCGCACTTGCCATGTCCGCTGGCTCCGGCGCCGCGCCGCGCCGGGACAAAGCACTCGAAGCCCAGCTGCTGGCGCATATTACCGAACTGGCCAGCGACGCCTATCAGGGGCGTGAGCCGGGCACCGATGGTGAGGCCAGAACGCTGCGGTATCTTGGCAAGCAATGGTTCGATATCGGGCTGGTATCGGGCACCAATGATCCGGGCCACGCCTGGTTTGCCCCGGTAACGCTGGTTGCGCGCGAACCCGATGGCAGCGCCGCGCAGTTCAGCCGCAAGGGGCGGCGGGTCTATGTGCCCGCTGGCTCAGTGCTGATGCTTACCTCGGGCCAGCGCAGTCTGGTGGAAAATGCGCCGGTGCTGTTCGTCGGCAAAGGGCAGGCCGCGCCTGCCCGGGCCGAACTTGCCGGGCGCGTGGCGTTGCTGCTTGATGATGGGCTGGAGAATTCAGACCATCAGAATGCGCTGCTCAAAGCCGGTGCATCAGCCGTGCTGACCGTACTGGATGGCGATCGCAGCCTTGAAAATGTCGCCGCCCGGCGGCAACGGTCAGGCTATGCGCTGGCGAGCGATGATCTGGGCGGCGATCTGGAAGGCTTTATCACCAGCGAGGGGCTGGACCGAGCTTTGGCCGGAACCGGGCAAAGCGTAGCGGGGCTGGAAACTGCTGCCGCTGATCCCGGCTTTGTGCCCCGCTTGCTCGATCTTGCCGCGACGCTGGAGGCGACCACGCGCGAAACCCGGATCCGCACCCATAATCTGATTGGCAAGCTGCCCGGACGGCGGCCCGATGCAGGCGCGGTGCTGCTGGTGGCGCATTGGGACCATTTCGGGGTTTGCGCGGCGCCGCCTGCGGAAGATCTGATCTGTAACGGCGCGATCGATAACGCCAGCGGGATCGCCTCGCTGACCGAGATTGCTCGGCGGCTGGCTAAAGGCCCAGGCCTGGATCGCGATGTCTATTTTCTTGCCACGACGGGCGAGGAGCTGGGCTTGCTTGGCGCGCAGGCCTTTGCCGAAAATCCGCCGCTGCCACTGGGCAAGATCACCGCCGCGTTCAATATCGATAGCAATGCTCTGGCTCCGGCAGGCTCGCCCATCGGCATCGTCGGCAAGGGCATGACCGCACTGGATGATCGGATCGCGGCGGTGGCCAAGGCGCAGAAACGCAAGCTGGTGGATGGAACGGCGGCCAATGCCTATGTCCGCCGTCAGGATGGCTGGGCCTTGCTCCAGCATGATGTCCCCGCCGTGCTGGTCAGCAGTTCCTATGGCGATATCGCCCGGATGGAGCGGTTTTTCGATGGCGATTATCACCGCCCCAGCGACGGGGTGAAGCCAGGCCTGGAATTGGGCGGCGCGGCAGAGGATGTGGCGTTCCATGTGGCGCTGGTGCGATGGTTTGGGGATTTGAAGAAGGTGGCTGCTGTGGCGAAGTAGTGGGCTGTGCAACGGTTTGAATTTCGGCTTTCGACCCGATTGCGGACGTTAACCCATTGCATTTTTACATCTATATGGATTTCTAGGCTGGGGAAATGGAGGGCGCTTATTGAAGCCGTACCGGCTTGATGCGAATGCCAGTTCCTTCGCCTACGCTTGGCGCATTGACGACTACATCAACAGGCTTTTCGAATTTGTCCCTATTGGCGAGCGCTTCAGCGATTGACGGGCCGATATCGTCTGGTGCGAGAGTTGAGCGAACGTCCAAATACCACGACATGTCATCTCTGTCAGGCCAATGCGCTAGTGCTAACCAAGCCGCTTGAATTCTTTCATCGCTACCAAATGCTTCGGTGAGCATCGTGATGAGCTTCTCTGGTCGTTCAGCCGGAGTGCCCAGCAAAACCTTTGTTTCCTTCTCAAGGATGCGTCGAACTGGTCTTCCAAGCAAAGCCGCAAGGTCATTGGCTGTCCACTGCCCGCTGTACGATGATGCTGGATTAAGCACAGCGCCCTCGTTTATCAGGATTTCGAATAGTGTTGCGCCATTCATGGCTAGATATCCGGTACCAAAGCCAAAGCATTCTGCCAGCCTTTCCTGCGAAGTGAACACGGCCGGGATCGAGTGGCCATTCTGATCGACAACATTCAGTATCTGAACTTTCTCGGATTTCTTGAGTATTCGCTCCTCACTCCTCAACGGCGCTTCTGGCGTCGCTGCCAGCAGATCATCTGTCAACAGGAGGCGTTCAAAAGCCACGCGGGCTGATTGATCGGTTGCGGCGCTCATCAAGAGCTGCTCCAACTCGTTAACAGGACGGAACGAGGCTGGCGGGTTGCCTTGACTTGCAACCGGCGGCTCGGGCTCATCTGAGGTTGAAAGGGCATTGTTTTGACCGCGCCGTAATAGCCGTGAAAGCAGATTTTTCAAGTTCACCTCGCCCAATGGAATTGATGCTCCAGCCTAAATGCGGTTCGCGACGAGGCAAGAAAATTTTGGGGTCATCCCCAAAGGCGCAACTGCCCCGGATTTCTCGCTGCTTGATCCGGTGCAGATAGGTCCGCTTTCCACCAAAAGCAGAAATTCCCACGACACTGCCCCCAAACATCCCCCGCCTTGTGCGCCGCGGCGGGTGCGGTTACATGGGCCGCCACGAATCCAACCCCTAAGCAAAAAGTGGCGCATATGGATATTCCTCTCGGCCTTACCTTCGATGACGTTTTGCTGCGTCCGGCCGAGTCCGATATCCTCCCGACCCAGGCCGATACGCGCACTTTTTTGACCCGCAGCATTGCGCTCAACATTCCGGTGATCTCCTCCGCAATGGATACGGTGACCGAGGCGGACATGGCGATTGTCATGGCGCAGATGGGCGGGATCGGGGTGCTCCACCGGAATCTCACCGTAGAAGAGCAATGCGCTGCGGTGCGAACGGTCAAGCGGTTTGAAAGCGGCATGGTGGTCAATCCGATCACCATTGATCCTGATGCCACCCTGGGCGAGGCGCAGGCGATCATGCTGGCCAACAAGATCAGCGGGATCCCGGTGGTGGAAGCCAGCGGCAAGCTGGTTGGCATCCTTACCAACCGCGATGTGCGCTTTGCCGACAACCCGGCGCAGCCGGTGCGCGAGCTGATGACTCATGAGGATCTGGCCACGGTGCGGCTGGGTTCCAGCGGCGATGATGCGCGGCGGTTGCTGCATCAGCGGCGGATCGAAAAGCTGCTGGTGGTCGATGATGACTTTCACTGCATCGGGCTGATCACCGTCAAAGACATTGAAAAGGCCGTCAATTTTCCTAACGCTACCAAGGATGAGACCGGCCGCCTGCGGGTTGCTGCGGCGACCACGGTGGGTGACAAGGGGTTCGAGCGGACCGAGGCGCTGCTCGCCGCCGAATGCGATGTGGTGATTATCGATACCGCGCATGGCCACAACAAGGATGTTGCAAGGGCGGTGGAACGGGTCAAGAAGCTGTCCAACAATGCCCAGGTCATCGCCGGCAATGTCGCCACCTATGAAGCGACCCGGGCGTTGATCGATGCCGGGGCCGATGCGGTCAAGGTCGGGATCGGGCCGGGCTCGATCTGCACCACCCGGATCGTGGCTGGTGTTGGCGTGCCGCAACTTACCGCGATCATGGATGCGGCGCGCGCTGCTGCTGAAGCGGGCATCCCCATCATTGCCGATGGCGGCCTGCGCACTTCGGGCGACGCGGCCAAGGCGATTGCTGCGGGTGCTTCGACCATCATGATCGGCTCGATGCTGGCCGGGACTGAGGAAGCCCCGGGGGAGACGTTCCTGTATCAGGGCCGCGCTTACAAAAGCTACCGGGGCATGGGCTCGGTCGGCGCGATGGCGCGCGGCAGTGCGGACCGGTATTTCCAGCAGGAGATCAAGGACAGCCTCAAGCTCGTTCCCGAAGGGATCGAGGGGCAGGTTGCCTATAAGGGCCCGGCCAAGGATGTGGTTCATCAGCTGGTCGGCGGGATCAAGGCTGCGATGGGTTATACCGGTTCAGCAACCATCGAAGACCTGCGCAGCAACGCCCAATTTGTGCGGATCACCGGCGCGGGACTGCGTGAAAGCCACGTCCACGATGTTACGATCACCCGTGAGGCGCCCAATTATCCCTCGCGCTGATGTGATGCGTTTGTCTCGACTTTCGAGCATTTGGCTCGAAAGTTTATCCCGAGCGAAGTCGAGGGGCTCGACACGAACGGATGTAGTAGGAATATCAATCACAAACCGCCGTTCGTCTCGAGCGAAGTCGAGAGGCGCTGCGCAACCCGAGCACCAGCAATGACCCCTTCCGCCCGCGTTCAGGCCGCTATTGAGATCCTTGACCTGGTGATTGCGGCAGCGCGTTCGCAGGGTGCTCCGGCGGACCGGATTATCGCCGCTTGGTTCCGCACGCGGCGGTTTGCCGGCAGCGGCGACCGGCGCGCGGTGCGCGAGTTGGTTTATGGCGCGATTAGGGCCTCAGGCGAAGTGCCTGCCAGTGGTCGCGCCGCGATGCTGCGGCTGGCGGCGGATGATCCACAACTTGCCGCGCTGTTCGATGGGTCGAACCACGCGCCTGCGCCGATCGTTGCCGATGAGATCCCTGCAGAAGGCGGGATCGCCCCGCGCTGGCTTGAGGTCGCGCTCGATCGCTCAGGCATCGCGGGTGATGAAGCCGCCGCGCTGCTGGGCCGCGCGCCGCTCGATATCCGGGTCAATACGCTCAAAGCCACGCGTGAGACGTTGGAGCTGCCGATCGCAGGAGAAGAAACTATTGCGCCGAATGGTTTGCGTTTCTCTTCTGGCACACAGGTTGAGGCTTGGCCGGCCTATGCCGAGGGCCAGATCGAGGTGCAGGACAGCGGCTCGCAGCTGGCTTGCCTCGCGCTGGCGGCCCGGCCCGGCGAAGCGGTGGTCGATCTGTGCGCCGGGGCCGGGGGCAAGACCCTCGCGCTGGCGGCGATGATGGACAATCGCGGCGCAGTTCTGGCCTGCGACACCGATCGCGGCCGGTTGGCGCGGCTTGACCCCCGCGCGACACGGGCCGGAGTGGCGATCATCGAGACGCTGCTGCTCGATCCGGGCCGCGAGAATGTGGCGCTGAACCGCTGGCAGTCCGGGGCCGATGCGGTGCTGATCGATGCACCCTGTTCGGGCACCGGCACCTGGCGGCGGAATCCTGAGGGGCGCTGGCGGCTCAATGAGAAGGAGCTCGCCCGGCTGGTCGCGCTGCAGGCCCGGCTGCTCGATATTGCCGCCGCGCTGGTCCGTCCGGGGGGCAGGCTGGTTTATGTGGTCTGCTCACTGCTCGACGGCGAGGGCGCAGGCCAGATCGATGCATTCCTGGCCCGCCATCCCGGTTGGCGCGCGGTGCCATTGGAACTTCCGGCCGGAACGACGCGTTGTGCAGGAATGCGTCTCACCCCGTATCGCGACGGGACGGACGGATTTTTCTTCGCGCGGCTCGAAAAGCCGTGATAACACAGCTGCGATGCCGACCCTCAAGGAGCAGATAATGCGTTATGCCCCCGCCGCCCTCGCGCTGTCATTATTGGCCGCGGTTACGGCCAGTGTTGGCTTTAGCGCGCCTGCACCTGCCCCGCTCGATCCCCGCGCCACTGCATTGGTGGCACAGGGCCGCGCGGCCCTGGCGGCTGGCGAGCTCGATGCCGCCATCGATGCTTTTGAGGCGGCGCTGACCGTCCAACCCGGCCAGATCGCGATCTACCTCGATCTGGCCGAAGCAACCCGGCGTCAGGGCTTGCAAGGCAAGGCGCTGCATTATTACCGCGAAGTGCTGGAACGGGATCCGGCCAACTCTTGGGCCATCGCGGGCGAGGGTACGGCGCTGGTTGAAAAGGGCGCGGTTGAAAAGGCCCGCCGCAACCTTACCCGGCTGCAGCAGCTCTGCGGCGG
>JAYVKX010000333.1:0-2454 GCA_043768005.1 Novosphingobium sp.
CATCAACCCTGGCCGAGCGCGGACGGGTAGCAGCAGGACGGCGGATCAATCCAGCCTTCGCGGCCCGTTCCAGCTATCCGATCAGGCCCAGCTATCCGATCAGAATTGAATTCAGCGGCACCGCGCCGATCATGCGCGCGTTACCGGGTGGAGTGGCGATTGCCACGACGCTGTCAGACCAGCCGCGCGCTGCAGCCACCCTTCGCCAGCGCGATCCATCAACCAGCGCTGCACCCGCAGCGCGCAAGTCGCAATATCCGATCCGGTTGGTGCTGTAGTCATCGAGAGCAGGGTCGGATTGTAGATGATTGCTCAGGCGAGCCAGATCGCGCTTCTTGCCGCAGCTCTGTGGGGGGGCTGGTCCGATATCAGGTTCAGGCGGATTCCCAACCTATTGTGCCTGATCACCTTTATCGCCGGGCTTGGGTTTGGTTATGCCCAGCACGGGCTGACGTGGGCGGAACTGTCGGCGGCGCATGCGGCGGCGGCGCTGCTGATCGGGATGCTGCTGTTTCAGTTCCGCATTGTTGGCGGCGGGGACGCAAAATATTACGCCGCAGTCTCGGCCTGGTTTTCAATCAAGCTGTTCTTTTATCAGATTTTCCTGATTTCACTGGCCGGATTGATCGTCGTGCTGGTGGCATTCCTCATCCGCAAAATGATCAGGAACCGAGAGCTCGAAGCCGATCGCAAGGGTGCGGCGAATAACATCCCCTATGGCGTGGCGATCGCTGCGGGTGCCGTGCTAACCTATTTCACCATGTGAGCTATCCGCAAGGCCACCAGCCTTGGCCAGCTTTGCAAATCACCGCAGCTGACTTGATGCGATGCAGCGCATACGATAGCGGCGCAAGCGGAGCCGCGATTTCCCGGACGCCAAGTTGAGAGGCATAGTGTGAGCACAGATCGCAGCTTTGACGTGGTAATTGTCGGTGCCGGGCATGGCGGCGCGCAGGCGGCGGTGGCGCTGCGGCAAGGCGGCTTTGCCGGGACGATCGCGATGATCGGCAATGAGGCCGAGCCGCCCTATGAGCGCCCGCCGCTATCCAAGGAATATCTTGCGCAGGAAAAGCCGTTTGAGCGGCTGTATATCCGCCCCCCTGCCTTCTGGGGTGAAAAGGGCGTGGAACTGCTGCTGGGACAGGAAGTGTCTGCGGTTGATCCGGCGGCGCATACTGTGACCACGGCTGATGGCGCGGCGATCACCTATGGCAAACTGATCTGGGCAGCCGGCGGAAATCCCCGCGCATTGTTATGCCCGGGGAGCGAACTTGCCGGGATCCACGCGGTGCGAAATCGCGCCGATGTTGATACGATCATGGCAGAACTGAACACTGTGCAGCACATCGTGGTGATCGGCGGCGGCTATATCGGACTGGAAGCGGCGGCGGTGCTGACCAAGCTGGGCAAGCAGGTCACCCTGCTCGAAGCCTTGCCGCGCGTGCTGAACCGGGTCGCCGGGGAAGAGCTTTCCGCCTTCTTCGAAGCCGAACACCGCGCCCATGGGGTTGATCTTCGCACCGGCTGCGGGGTGGTCGCGCTGATCGGGGAAGGCCGGGTCAGCGGGGTCGAGTTGGCCGATGGAACGATCGTGGCGGCAGAGCTGGTGATCGTCGGCATCGGCATCATCCCTGCCGTTGCCCCGTTGTTTGAAGCAGGGGCTGCGGGCGGAAACGGGGTGGACGTTGATCCGCAGTGCCGCACGTCGCTGGCCGATGTCTTCGCGATCGGAGATTGCGCGGCCCACGCCAATAATTTTGCTGAGGGACAGGTGATCCGGCTAGAATCGGTCCAGAACGCCAATGATATGGCCAGCATCGCTGCCAAGACGATTTGCGGCGAGGACAAGGATTACACCGCTACACCGTGGTTCTGGTCAAACCAGTATGATCTCAAGCTGCAGACTGTCGGGCTTTCGGGTGGTCATGATCTGGCCGTGCTGCGCGGTGATCCGGCGACGCGCAGCTTTTCGGTGCTCTATTTCAAGCAGGGCCGCCTGATCGCGCTCGATTGTGTCAACAATGTTCGCGATTTTGCCCAAGGCCGCAAGCTGGTCGAACAACGCCTTTCTGCCCCGCCTGAGGATCTGGCCGACACCACCCACCCACTTAAGGAATGGGCGGCCACTGCAGAGGCGTAAGGGCTTTAGTCGGCCAGCGTCAGCTGCTCAAACCGCTCAAGATGATAGTCAGCTGTACCAAACTGGCTTTCGATCATCGTCGCGCGTTTGAAATAATGACCGATCGCCAGCTCCTGCGTGATCCCGATGCCGCCATGGGTCTGCACCGCATTCTGCCCGACGAATTTGGCCGAGCGTGAGACTTTGGCTTTGGCCAGGCTGACTGCGGCCTTGCGCTGGTCTTCGGGCGACTCGAGCTTGAGCGTGGCCATCAGGGTCATCGAGACGATCTGCTCCACCTCGATGAACATGTCTGCCATGCGGTGCTGCAGCAC
>JAYVKX010000334.1:0-3293 GCA_043768005.1 Novosphingobium sp.
GCCGAAATCGCGGTGGTTGCCGATGAAAGTTGCCTGCCCGCGCTGCGTGAAGCATTGGCGGGTTCCGGCATTGAAACCTCAGGCGGCCCCGCAGCGCTGATCGAAGCGGCTTCCCGCCCAGTCGATCTCACCCTTGCCGCAATCGTCGGCTGTGCGGGCCTTGCGCCGACCATGGCGGCGATTGAGCAGGGGCGCACGGTCGCGCTGGCCAACAAGGAAGCGCTGGTATCTGCGGGCGCAGTGATGCTCGCCGCCGTCGCCCACCACAGAACGACGTTGCTGCCAGTCGATTCAGAGCATAACGCTATTTTCCAGTGCCTTGCAGGGAATAGCTTGCAAGATGTCCAAAGCATTACTCTTACCGCCAGCGGGGGGCCGTTCCGCGACTGGACGCTGGAGCAGCTCGCCGCTGCCACCCCGGCGCAGGCGGTCAAGCATCCCAATTGGGATATGGGGGCCAAGATCAGCGTCGATAGCGCCACCATGATGAACAAGGGGCTCGAACTGATCGAGGCGCATTATCTGTTCCCGGTCGGCCTCGATCGCTTGCGGATCATTATCCACCCGCAATCGGTGGTGCATTCGATGGTCGAATATCGCGACGGCTCGACGCTGGCCCAGCTTGGCCCTTCGGATATGCGGGTGCCGATTGCCTCCGCACTGGCCTGGCCTGACCGGATGGACACGCCGTGCGCCCCGCTCGATCTGGCGGCGCTGGGCGAGCTGACTTTCCGCGCGCCCGATGAGCTGCGCTTTCCTGCAACCAAGATCGCCCGGGCGGCGGCGCAGGCGGGCGGCGCTGCCCCGGCGGTGCTCAATGCCGCCAATGAGGTGGCGGTGGCTGCATTCCTGAATAGTCAGATCGCGTTCACCCGCATCACGGTAATGGCCGAACAACTATTGGCGCGTTATACGCCTTCTGCCCCTGCATCTTTGGCGGATGTCATCGCCATTGATGCCGAAGCGCGGGACCATGCCCGGATGTTGCTGGAGTTAGTTTGAGTTGGTCCATTCCCCTTCAATTTTGATGATGATCGGCGCGTTCTTTCTTGCGCTGGGTCCGCTGGTTTTGCTGCATGAGCTGGGCCATTATCTGGTCGCCCGGCTGTTTGGCGTGCGCGCCGATGCCTTTTCCATCGGCTTTGGCAAGGAGCTGCTGGGGTGGAGCGACAAGCGCGGCACCCGCTGGAAGCTGTCACTGCTGCCGCTGGGCGGTTATGTGCAATTTGCCGGTGACATGAACCCCGCCAGCGTGCCCGATCCGGCGCTGGAAAATGCCTCACCCGAAGAGCTTGAGGGCACTTTCCAGGCCGCCCAGCTGTGGCAGCGATCGCTGATCGTGCTGGCCGGGCCGCTGACGAATTTGTTCCTTGCAGTAGCTATCTTCGCCGCCTTCAACATGTCCTATGGCCGCCCAGTTGCCCCCCCTGTGATCGAAGGCTTTGCCGAAACTTCCACAGCGCGGGCCGCCGGATTGAAGCTGGGTGACCGGATCATCGCGGTGGACGGTGACAGCGTGATCAGCTTTGGCGAAATTGCCCAGCATGTTGCGATCTATCCCGGCCGCACCGTAACCATTGCTGCCCTGCGCGGCGGCCAGCAGCTGATTATCCCGGTCAAGATCGCCTCAGTCACCGAACAGGATCAGTTCGGCAATGAAGTGCGCCGCGGGCTGATCGGGATCCGTTCGCCGCGCCTGCAATACGAACAGCTTGGCCCGGTTCAGGCGGTCGGGGTTGGCTTTGAACAAAGCATCGGCGTTATGCGGATGATGGTGACGGGCGTCGCCCAGATCTTCACTGGCGAACGTTCGGTCAAGGAATTGGGCGGGCCGATCAAGATCGCCAAATTCTCTGGCGAGCAGTTCTCGCTCGGCTGGCCGGAATTCGTCTCGTTCGCTGCGCTCATTTCAATTAATTTGGCATTCATCAACCTGCTGCCAATCCCGGCGCTCGATGGTGGGCACCTGGTTTTCTACGTTGCGGAAGCGGTCCGCCGGAAACCGATTGGTGCGCGCGGTCAGGAATGGGCGTTCCGCACCGGGTTTGCATTCGTGCTGGCCTTGATGCTGTTCGTTACGCTGAACGATCTGGCCTCGCTCCCGCTGTTTGGGAGATAGGTTAAACGACCTGAAAACTGCGGATTAGAAGGCAACTCTGCTTGATTGGCGTGGCAGCATCGGGCAGAGGGCGACGACTTGTCTGCAGCAAGCGCGGCCCCGTACGGGGGTGGGCCGATCATGCTACGCATTTTAACGGGATAATCCGTGCCGATGATTGGATACACAATGGTTTGCAGTGAAGCTGTCCTTGCAGGATTTTCCGGCCATTCAGGAAAATCTGCAGGTGCGATGCGCCTTGCCGCGCTGTTGCTGGGAACATCGATCCTGGCCGGTGTGCCTGCGGCGGCGCAGGCCCAGCAGACGCCTGCTGCGGCGGCACCCGCTGCTGCTACTGCAATTGCTGCACCGGTAGAGGCAGCCGTCCCGATCCAGTCGATCGCGGTAACTGGCGCACAGCGGCTCGAACCCGATACGATCCGCTCTTACATCAAGCTGCGGATTGGCCAGGCCTATAGCCAGGTCGCGGCGGATCAGGCGCTGAAGGATCTTTACGCCACCGAATTGTTCACCGATGTCCAGATCCGCAATGATAACGGCGCGGTGTCGATCGAGGTGAAGGAAAATCCGGTGATCAACCGGATCGTGCTGGAAGGGAACAAGCGGCTCAAGGAAGAAAAGATCCTTCCCGAAATCAAGCTTGCTCCGCGTCAGATCTTCACCCGGTCCAAGGTTCGCGCCGACGTTGCCCGGATTATCGAGCTGTACAAGCGCCAGGGCCGGTTTGCCGCTTCGGTTGAACCGAAAATGGTGATGCTCGATCAGAACCGCGTCGATATCGTCTATGAAATTTCCGAAGGGCCCAAGTCCAAGGTTCGCCAGATCAACATCCTCGGCAACGAGAATTTTTCGGACGGCAATCTGCGCGGCGAAATGGTGACCAAGGTTTCCAGCCTGACCCGCATTTTCAGCTCTGGCACCAGCTATGATCCGGATCGGATGGCATTCGATCAGCAAAAGCTGCGCCAGTTCTATCTGACGCAAGGCTATGCCGATTTCCGCGTAGTTTCTGCCGTGGCGGAACTGACCCCGGACAAGAAAGATTTCATCATCACTTACGTGGTGGAAGAAGGTAAGCGCTACAAATTCGGCGACGTTAAGGTCGATAGCCAGCTGCGCGATTTCGACAGCGAACGCCTCGCCACCCAGCTGCCGATGAAGAAGGGCGATTGGT
>JAYVKX010000335.1:0-2652 GCA_043768005.1 Novosphingobium sp.
GGAAGGATGCGGCGGTGGAGAGGCTAAGGGCTGCTTGCCAAAAACCCTGAAAATAGTGTTAGTCCGGCATGCTTGATCAGATCGTACGAGGAGAAATTCATATGACAGATTTTCAAGGCAAAGTTATTCTGATCACCGGCGCAACTTCCGGCCTTGGCGCGACGGCGGCGATTTCACTTGCATCGCAGGGCGCTAAGATTGCCATAACCGGGCGGCGCGAAGAGCAGGGCCAGTCTGTTATCAACCAGATCGAAGCAGTGGGCGGCGAGGGTATTTTCATCAAAACCGATGTTACAGTCCGCTCAGATGTTGAAGCCATGGTCGCCAAGACGGTTGCGCGATTTGGTCGGCTGGACGGGGCGGTGAACAATGCGGGAATAGCGGGAACGCCTTTCACCGACGCTGCAGAGATCACGGATGAGGATTGGCATGCCACGATCAATACAAATCTGACTGGCGTTTTCATGGGCATGAAATTTCAGATCCCCGCGATGCTGGCAAGCGGGGGCGGTGCAATCGTCAATATCTCGTCGATGTACGGCCTGATTGGCGGTGACATTGGCAACGCGGCCTATTGCGCTAGCAAATTTGGCGTGATTGGCCTGACCAAGACCGCCGCGATTGACTATGCCGGAAAGGGCATACGGGTGAACGCCCTTTGCCCCGGATTCTGCCATTCGGAAATGGTTGATCCCTATGTCGCTGCCCTGCCTGAAACCTTTGTGAAGATTGTCGGCCGCCATTCCGCGATGAACCGGCTGGGCGAATCTCAGGAGGTTTCCGACGCAATCGAGTGGCTGCTGTCGAGTAAATCAAGCTTTGTAAACGGGGCAGCGATTCCGATCGAAGGCGGGGAGACGACGCGGATTAGCTAAGACCCTTAGCCCTTCAAGCCGCCACCTCCACCACCTCATCCCCCGCCGCCTCGAGCAGCTTCTTTTCGACCGCTCGCAACCGGCTCACCGCATCGACCTTTTCACCCAGCACGTCGGTGACGTAGAAATTATCGACCGCGCGTTCGCCGTAGGTGGCGATATGGGCGGAGTGGACGATCAGGCGGGCTTCGAACAGCGCGCGGGCGAGGCGGTTGAGGAGGGCGGGGCGATCGCGGGCGTTGATTTCGACCACGGTGAAGCGGTTTGAGGCGGTATTATCGAACTCCACCCTTGGCCGCACTTCGAAGGCATCGGCGCGCGGGCGGGCAAGCGGCCGGGCGTTGAGCTGCGGCACCAGTCTGACCCGGCCGGCCAGCGCATCGGCGATCATGGTCTTCAACCGGGCGAGCTGGCCCGCTTCGGAAAATGGCCGGCCAAGCGGATCCTGAACCAGGAAATTATCCACCGCCATGCCGTTCCTTGCAGTATGGATCCGCGCATCGATGATGTTTCCGCCGGCCAGATGAATGCCGCCGGCGATCCGGTAGAACAGCCCGGGATGATCCGCCGCGATCACGGTGACCAAGGTGGCCCCGCGGGCCGCGTAATATTCGGTGTGAACATCCAGCGCCGCGCCTTTGGCGGATTCGAGCTGCGCCAGGTTCATCGCGATGATATCGTCAGGCTCGGCAATCCAATAGGCATCGCCCAGCTGCTTGCCAACGCTGGCGACCAGCCTGCCCTGCTTGCCCAGCCGTTCCGCCACAACCGCCTTTTTGGCGGCGATCCGTTCCACCCGGCCATGCTGCTTGTGGCCCAGCCGCAGGCGTTCTTCGGCGGCATCGTGGAGTTCCTGGAGTAGCTGGCGCTTCCACCCGTTCCACACGCCCGGGCCAACCGCGCGGATATCGACGATGGTCAGCAGCGACAGCGTGCGCAGCCGCTCAACCGATTGGACCACCGCGACGAAATCGGTGATCGTTTTCCAATCGGCCAGATCGCGCTTGAACGCGGTCGCGCTCATCAGCAGATGCGAGGCCACCAGCCAGCTGACCAGCGCGGTTTCCTCCTCGCTCAGCCCCAGCCGGGGGCACAGCTTCAGCGCCACTTCCGCGCCCAGCACCGAATGATCCCCGCGCCGTCCCTTGGCGATATCGTGGAGCAGCACCGCGACATACAGCGCGCGGCGGTTGGTGATCTTGTGGACCAGCGCGGTGGCCAGCGGATGATCGGCCTTCATCTCGCCCTTTTCGATCCGGGCGAGCAGGCCGATGGCGCGGATGGTGTGTTCGTCCACCGTATAATGGTGATACATATCGAACTGCATCTGCGCGTTGACCCGGCCGAAATCGGGCACGAACCGCCCGAATACGCCGGCCTCGTTCAGCCAGCGCAGCACGGTTTCGGGATCGTGATGGCTGGTGAGAAGATCGAGGAACAGCGCATTGGCCCGGGGATCATTGCGCAAGGCATCGATGGCCCGCGCATCGCGCGCAGCGAGCCGCATCGCCTCGGGATGGATTTCCAGCCCATTGGCATCGGCCAGCACGAAGATTTCCAGCAGGCGGACCGGGTCTTCGGCAAACCAACTGTCTGAGAGGACGCCAATCTTGCCGCCAAATACCCGGTATCCTTTGAGAATTCGCGGGCGCGCACGGAACCCCGCGAGCAGCCCACGCGGTTGCCGCTTGGCGAATTGCTCGTCCAGCTGGGCCAGGAACAGCCCGGTCAGATGGCCGACGCTTTTGGCCTGGAGGAAGAAATACTGCATGAACCG
>JAYVKX010000336.1:0-2107 GCA_043768005.1 Novosphingobium sp.
AAGTGCCAGTACCATGCCGCCGCTTCGAACCCGAAGTGCTGGCGCGGGGTGAAGTCGCCGTTGTAGGCGCGCTTGAGGCAGACGAGCAGGAAGATCGTACCGATGATCACGTGGAACCCATGAAACCCGGTCGCCATGTAGAACGCCGAACCATAGGTGTTTTCACCAAAGGGGAACGGCGCATTGGCATATTCATAGGCCTGGATCGCGCTGAACAGCATGCCCAGCAGGATTGTGGCCCACAGGCCCTTCTTCAGCCCATCGCGATCGCCATGGATCAGGCAGTGATGCGCCCAGGTGACCGTGGTGCCAGAACACAGCAGGATCAGCGTATTTAGCAGCGGCAGATCGAACGGATCCATCACCGCCTCGATCGCTTTGGGCGGCCATTGCCCACCCACCGCTTCCGCGATGGTCGAAGGGAACAGCGAGAAATCGAAGAATGCCCAGAACCAGCCGAAGAAGAACATCACTTCCGAAGCGATGAACAGGATCATCCCATAGCGCTGATGCAGCTGCACCACCGGGGTATGATCGCCGGCATGGGCTTCTGAGACGATTTTGGTGAACCACTGAAACAGTGTCGCCAGCAAAATCGCCATCCCGGCCCAAGGCACGATCTTTCCGCCGGGCATATCATGCATGAACAGCACCATCCCCGAGGTAAAGGTCAACGCCCCGATCGTGGCCACGAATGGCATGATATCGGGCGGGAGAATGTGATATTCGTGGTTCTTGGTTCCGGCCATGATCCGTTGTCCCCAGTGGCAATGCTGATGCGGCGGCAACGCCGCCGGTTGAATTCCGTTAGCGCCCTTATCCTGCCACCTTGGCGCGGTCCAGAGGCTTTGGCGCTGGATCCGCAACCATGTGGAAAGTGTAGCTCAGCGTGATCTGCTCGATATCATTCGCCTCAGGATCGTCGAGGATCGCGGGATCAACATAATAGATCACCGGCATATCCACCGTCTGACCGGGCTTCAGCGTCTGCTGGTTAAAGCAGAAGCACTGAACCTTGTTGAAATAGCGCCCTGCCTGCTCTGGCTCCACATTGAAGCTGGCGATCCCGGTCACGGTTTTGGGCGAAAGATTATGCGCCTTGAAAAAGGCCATCTTGCGCGCGCCGATCCGCAAGGTTTGCGTCACCTGTTCGGGCCCAAACTCCCACGGCATCCCCGCCTCGACATTGCCATCAAAGCGGATCGAGATGGTTTTACCGGCAACGACAACGCTATTCGCCTTGGCTTCGCTGGCGCGCTGGGTGGTGCCGCCAAACCCGGTCGCCTCGCAGAACATCCGGTAAAGCGGGACCGAGGCATAGCCCAGCCCGAGCATCGCCAGCGCCGCCGCTAATGCGATCAGGCCGACGCGGCGATTGCGATGGTCAAGCGGAAGGCTGGCCATGGCGATCAATGCGAAATTTTGGCGATGGTGATGAAGAAGAATAGCACCGCCAGTCCCCCCAGCACCAGCCCCAGCGCCACATTGCGGCCGCGCTGGATGCGCTTGCGTTCTGCTTCGTGATCAAGTTGGTTGGTCATCATCATGCTCCTTACAGGGCAATCCAGCGGTCCGCCACCAATGCGGCGAACAGCGCGAACAGATAGAACACCGAATAAGCGAACAGGCGCTTTTCCGGTTTCATCGTGGCATCATCGCCTGCGCGGCGGAAGCTTGCTACGCGCAGCGCCAGCACCAGAAACAATCCCGACAGCAGCAGCGCCGCCGCGCCATATATCCTGCCCGCGCCGCCAAGCGCTGGCGCGATCAGGCAGGGCAGCAGCGTCAGCGGCAACAGCAGCACCGAATAGATCAGGATCTGCCGCCGTGTCGCCGCCTTGCCCGCCACCACCGGCAGCATCGGGATCCCGGCCTTGGCATAATCTGTTTCGACAAACAGACACAGCGCCCAGAAATGCGGCGGGGTCCAGAAAAAGATGATCGCGAACAGCAGCACCGGCATAACCGTGATGTCGCCCGTCACAGCGATCCAGCCGATCATCGGCGGAAAGGCCCCTGCCCCGCCCCCGATCACGATATTCTGGGGCGTGCGCGGCTTTAGCCAGATGGTATAGATCACCGCATAATAGATGATCGAGATGGCCAG
>JAYVKX010000337.1:0-2691 GCA_043768005.1 Novosphingobium sp.
CTGGGGAGGCGAATGGACCGCGATCACCTTCTACAACAAGGCCACCGGCGACGAAAATATGGCGCTGGTGAAGGGCCATATCTCCGCCGACAAGGCCACGCTGGTGCGGATGCACACCATGTCGATGTTTGTCGATGTATTCGGCGAGGACAATCAGCGAGCCGGGATTCTATCCCGTTCAATGGAAATGATCGCCGAGGCGGGGTGCGGCGTGCTGGTGCTGATTAACAAACCGATGGCTGGTGTCGTCACCCGTTTCATGCAGCTGCGCGCCGAAGGCAAGGCAGCCGGCTCGCCCGAGGTTGAGCAGCTGCGCGATTATGGCGTCGGCGCGCAAATTCTGGCAGAACTGGGTGTGCATGACATGATCCTTCTGACCAACACCCACCACTCGCTGATCGGACTGGACGGCTATGGCCTGTCGATTGTCGGCGAACGAACCATCGACGGAACGGCAGGCGAGTAATGGCGAAATTTCTTATAGTTGAAGCGCGGTTCTACGATCACCTCAACGATATGCTGGTGGCGGGCGCGCGCGCTGCGCTGAAGGCCGCCGGACATCAAGTGGAGGTGATTACAGTGCCTGGTGCGCTGGAAATACCCGGTGCGATCGCGCTGGCCGATCAGGCCCAGCTTTATGATGGTTTTGTCGCGATCGGCGTGGTCATCCGCGGTGAGACCTATCACTTCGAGATTGTGGCTGGTGAAAGCGCCCGCGGCATCATGGCGCTGACGATGGATGGCGTCGCCATCGGCAATGGTATTCTTACCGTCGAAAACGAAGAACAGGCACTGGTCCGGGCCGATCCGAAGCAGAAGGACAAGGGCGGGGAAGCTGCCAAAGCGGCGCTAGCCATGCTCGCGCTCAAGGAGAAATTCGGATGAGTCAGCATCCTTCGATCAGCGGCATTGCGCTTGTGCTTGGCGGCAATGTGTTTGGCTGGACGGCTGACCGCGAGACCAGCTTTGAAGTGCTCGATGCGTTCTATGAGAACGGCGGCCGGATGATCGACACCGCCGAGGCCTATTCGGCTTGGGTATCAGGGAACAAGGGCGGCGAGAGCGAAACGATCATTGGCGCATGGCTGAAATCGCGTGGTGTGCGCGACAAAATGCGGATTGCGACCAAGACCAACGTCTTGGGCAGCGCGGGCGGATTGCGTCCTGAAGCCCTGAAGGCGCAGCTCAGCGCCTCACTTGAGCGGCTGAAAACTGATTATGTCGATCTTTACTATGCGCACCGCGATGATCCCGAGACGCCCCAAGACGAAGTAGCCGCTGGATTTGACCAATTGCGCAGCGCCGGGCTGATCCGCGAAGCTGGGGCATCGAACTTTACCGCAGAGCGGCTATCTGGCGCGCTGCGGGCGGCCAAATCCCTAGGCGTGCAGGGCTATGGCGTGTTGCAGAACCAGTATAATCTACTGGAACGCGGCGACTATTCCGATGCGTTGCAAAACATCTGCATCGCCAATGATATCGCGATGCTGCCGTTCTATGGCCTCGCCAGCGGATATCTTACCGGCAAATACCGCAAGGACGCCGATTTCGACAAATATGTTCGCGGCGCCACGGTTCGCAAATATGCCGAACAGGGCAAGGCACTGCTGCCCATCATGGACCGGATCGCCGAGGAATGTGAAGCAACGTTGGGCCAGGTTGCATTGGCATGGCTGCTCACCCAGCCCGGCATTGCTGCCCCAATCGCCAGCGCAACCACTGCAGACCAGGTCGATGATCTGATCGAAGCGGTGGAAACCGAACTGACCCCGGCTCAGATTGCCGCGCTAACCGAGGCAGTCTAGCTCGCCATATCGACAAATCCGCTGAGGCCAAGCGGCGCATAGGGCCCCAGGATCAGCTGCTCAAATACGCCAGAACCTTCGCCATAACGCTGGCTGATGGCGCGGCAGGGCAGCTGGACGTGGTAGTTATCCATGCTGCCGGGATCGCATTGGGCAAGGCCGAAATCCTCGCGTTCAACCGCCAGCGGGCCATGCCACAGCCCATGGCCCCATTTGGGCGAGGTATAGCCGATCCCGCGCATCTGAAAGCGGCCAATTGGTTCAAGCCGGATCGTGTCAGGCCCGTCCGGCCCGATGATCTCGATCGTTCCGCCAGCGGGCCAGCGGGTGCCGGGTGCCATATCGACTTTCATCACCGCCGCCGATGTTTCAAAGTGATCCGCCGCCCCGCTCCCGTCTGCTGCCATCACTGCGCGGGTGTTCCAGGCATGGCCCGAGGCATCGGCGTTGAGGTGGAAGAACAGGCTGCGATCGGCAAAGTTAAGCGGGGTCCACTGCCAGAAGAAGCCCGGCACAACCCCGGTGCCATGCGGCTGTTCATCGCGCGCGCCCACCGGCCGCACCCCCCAGCTGCGATCGCGGGTTCCGGTCGTCTGCGGGTGCAGCACCTCACGTTTCCCATCCACTTCAATCCAACCGGTATAGCGTCCGTTCTGGGTCAGCCGGGTGTAATCCATGAAGGTGCGCGGCCCGATCCGGTGGACGAAGCGCGGCTCCTCGATCGGGAAAGCGCGGCCCGTAAAGTTCAGCTCGGCCGAAATTCCTTCGCCTGCAAGGGTGACGCGCAGTATTTGCAACGGCTCTACAATCTCGATCCGAATCGGACCGACCTGCAGATCCATTCGCTCCATTCCAAGTTCCCGTGAGGCGTGGAGATTGTGCTGCA
>JAYVKX010000338.1:0-2385 GCA_043768005.1 Novosphingobium sp.
CGCCCAGCTGGCAGCCCAGCAGGGCGAAGGCGCCGGCGCGCCGCCGATGGGCGAAGCCTGAGGCCGTAATGCCAGGGCTTAGCCGATGAGCCTGATCAAGAACGTCGGCACGATCGGCGGGTTGACTGCGGTCAGCCGGGTATTCGGCTTTGCCCGCGATATGCTGTTCGCGCGGCTGTTCGGGGCTGGCCTCGCCGCCGATGCATTCCAGCTGGCCTTCACCCTGCCCAACACCTTTCGGCGGCTGTTTGCCGAAGGCGCGTTCAGCGTGGCGTTTGTGCCGATGTATTCGAAAAAGCTGACCCAGGCAGGCGGCGAGGAAGACGCGGCGCATTTTGCCAACGATGTCCTGTCGGTGTTCGTCTGGGTGCTGTTCGGTTTTTCGATCCTGTGCATCCTGGGGATGGAAGGGATCGTCTGGCTGCTGGCGCGCGAATATCAGTCGGTACCGGGCAAGTTCGAGCTGTCGGTCAGCCTGTCGCGGATCACCTTCCCCTATCTGGGGCTGATCAGCGTGGTGGCGCTGCTATCAGGCATTCTCAACACCCGCAGCCGCTTTGCCCCCGGCGCAATCGCGCCGATCCTGCTCAACTTGTGCCTGATCGGGGCGATGGTCTGGGGCTGGTATGCTGGCGAGACCGATGTGGCCAAGGCCTTGACCCAAAGCTGGGGCGTGGCCGCCGCCGGGGTGGCGCAGCTTTCGTTTCTGTGGTGGTCGGTGCGCCGCGCCGGGGTGCGGCTGAAGCTGCATTGGCCGCGCATGACACCCGATACCAAAGTGCTGCTGTGGCGGATTTTCCCGGCCACGTTCGGCGCCGGGATCTATCAGCTTAGCCAGTTGGCTGACACGTTCTTTGCTACCTCGCTCAAGCAAGGATCGCTGACCCTGCTCAAGATGGCCGACCGGCTGAACCAGATGCCGCTGGGGATTGTCGGAATTGCCCTGGGCACAGCGATCCTGCCCACGCTGTCGCGCCATATCGCCGCAGGCGATCAGACCGGCGCAGCCAAGTTGCAGGGCCGGGCGATCGAACTGGCCACTCTGCTGACTGTTCCCGCAGCCTTTGCGCTGGCGATCTGTGCCCCGGCCTTTGTGAATGCCTTTTTCGTTGGCGGGAAATTCAAACCCGAAGACGGCCTGATCATGAGCGAGATCGTCGTCGCGCTGGTCTGCGGCTTGCCCGCCTACGTTTTGGTCAAGGTGCTGGAACCCGGCTATTTCTCACGCGGCGATACCCGCACCCCGATGTATACAGCGGCCACCGCGCTGTCGTTCAACATCTTCCTCAATCTGGTGGTGGTGCGCCCGTTCGGCATTGTCGGGCTGGCAGCGGCCACGGCCTGTTCGGCCAGCCTCAACTGCCTGCTGCTTTACTTCAACCTCCACACCCGCGGGCATTTCCGGTTCAATCTGAAATTGCTGAGCCGGATCGCCCGGCAATTCATCGCCTCGGCTGTGATGGCAGTGGTCCTGTGGTATCTGCAAAGCGCGATCATGGCCTGGTTCAGCGGCAGCATCGGGGCCAAGGCGCTGGGCATCGTGCTGCTGGTCGGCACCGGCATGGCGGTCTACGGCGCGCTTGCCTGGATCATCGGCGCGGTTGACAAGGAGGACCTCGCAATCCTCGCCCGGCGGCGCAGCGCCAAGCCGATCGACGAAGAAATTCCCGGATTTTGAAGGATAAACCGATGCGCGTCGTTTCCGGCATCCAACCCACGGGCAAGCCGCACCTGGGCAATTACCTGGGCGCGATCCGCAACTATGTGGCGTTTCAGGACCGGGCCGAAGCGGCGGGCGGGCAGAGCCTGTATTTCCTCGCCGATCTGCACGCGATCAGCCAGCCGCACGATCCGGCCGAACTGGCCGCCAACACTCGCGAGATGGTCGCCACGCTGGTTGCCTGCGGGCTCGATCCGGCGCGCTCGATCCTGTTCAACCAGGCCCAGGTTCCCCAGCATGCCGAGCTGCAGTGGCTGCTGGGCGGGACCGCGCGGATGGGCTGGCTGAACCGCATGACGCAGTGGAAGGACAAGGCCGGCAAGAACCGCGAAGGGCAATCGGTGGCGCTGTTCACCTATCCGGTGCTGCAGGCCGCCGACGTGCTGCTGTATCAGGCCACCCACGTGCCGGTGGGCGATGACCAGAAGCAACATCTCGAGCTGGCACGCGACATTGCCCAGAAGTTCAACAACGATTTCTGCAGCGAAGAGGCACCGGTCTTCACCCTGCCCGATCCGATCATCCCGCCGGTCGCGGCCCGGATCATGAGCCTGCGCGATGGCAGCGCCAAGATGAGCAAGAGCGATCCGAGCGACATGAGCCGGATCAACCTGACCGACGATGCCGATACGATCCTGCAGAAGATCAAGAAGGCCAAGACCGAT
>JAYVKX010000339.1:0-6827 GCA_043768005.1 Novosphingobium sp.
TTGCCAGACCCGGCTTGATGCAGCGCAGGCCAGGATCGAGCGGATTGTCGCCGGGCCCGATGGGGTCGCGACCGGAACCCAGCCGTTTGACGATCCGGCGGGCCGCTGAATCATGATGATAACCGCCACCGTTGATCCTTTGCTGGCCGATGGCCTTGCCCGGATTTCGGGTGATATCGATGCCGCGTTTGATGCGCTGCTGCCGGTGCCGCCTGATGCGCGGGCCCGGCTGGTTGAAGCCATGCGCTATGCCGCGATTGGCGGGGGCAAGCGGGTTCGTCCGCTGCTGCTCAGCGCCACGGCAGAGCTTTACGGGGTGGACCGCGCGGTGGCGATCCGGGCCGGAATTGCGATCGAATCAATCCACGTCTATTCGCTGATCCACGATGATTTGCCCTGTATGGACGATGATGCCATGCGCCACGGCAAACCGACGCTGCACCGTGCCTTTGACGAGGCGACAGCAGTGCTGGCGGGTGATGCGCTGCATGCCTTTGCGTTTGAAGTGCTGGGAGATTTGCGCAGCGGCGGTGATCCATTTACCCGGATCGAGCTGGTTCAGGCACTGGCCGGGGCCAGCGGAGCAGGCGGTATGGCGGGCGGACAGATGATGGACATCGTCGCCGAAGGGACCACTTTCGATCTGCAGACGGTGACCCGGCTTCAGCAGCTCAAAACCGGGGCCTTGCTGGGCGCGGCGGTGGAAATGGGTGCGATTCTGGGCAAGGTGGCGATCGAGGGCCGGGCGCATCTGCGCGGCTATGCCCGCGATATCGGCTTGGCCTTTCAGATTGCCGATGATCTGCTCGATCATGACGGGGATGAGCAAGCTGCAGGCAAGGCGCTGCGCAAGGATGCGCAGGCCGGCAAGCAGACCTTCGTCTCGCTACTTGGCCCGGAGCGTGCCCGCGATCAGGCGCGGATGCTGGTCGATCAGGCTATTTCGCACCTTGGCCAACACGGCCAAGAGGCTGATTTGTTGCGCGCCTTGGCGCGGTATATAGTTGAGAGGGACCGGTAATGACGATGCGGGTGGGCGTTTACCCCGGTACATTTGATCCAGTCACACTGGGCCATGCCGATATTATCCGGCGCGGTGCCAAGCTGGTCGATAAGCTGATCCTGGGGGTTACCACCAACCCTTCGAAAAACCCGATGTTTTCACCCGATGAACGGATTGCGATGGTCACCCGCGAAGTGGCGGACATGGGGATCGAGAATGTCGTGGTGGTTGGCTTCAATGCGCTGCTAATGCGCTTTGCCGAAAAGCAGGGCGCCAATGTGATTATCCGCGGGCTGCGCGCCGTGGCAGACTTTGAATATGAATATCAGATGGCGGGGATGAACCAGCAGATCAATGACAGGATCGAGACGGTGTTCCTGATGGCCGATGTCAGCCTTCAGCCGATCGCATCCAAGCTGGTCAAGGAAATCGCGCTGTTTGGCGGGGATATAACCCCCTTCGTCAGCCCGGCTGTGCGCGATGATGTGGTTGCCCGGATCAAGCGGACCGGAACGCTGGGCGATTATTAGGTCTGTTCATTGCCACGACAGCGTCGCGCCGCTATCCCGCCGCAACGCTTATCCCTTTTGCCCGTCCCTTTTTGTAATTGTCCGAGAACCACACGCATGAACCGTCGTTCGCCTGTCGTCCCTGCTATTGCGCTTGCAATTACCCTGGGCCTGTCGCTGGTTGCCTTTCCGGCCCTTGCCAAGAAGGCACCGCCACCCGTAGCCGCCGTCGCTGCTCCGGTCAGCGCGCAGGTTGATCCAGACGTCACCCATGATCCGGACAATGTGTTGTATATCGATCTGACCACCGGGGGCCGCGTTGCCATCCGGCTGATGCCTGCGTGGGCTCCCGGCCATGTCGAACGGGTCAAGACGCTGACGCGCGAAGGCTTTTACAACGGGATCGTCTTTCACCGTGTCATCGATGGTTTCATGGCCCAGACCGGCGATCCGACCGGGACCGGCGGCGGCGGATCAAAGCTGCCTGACCTTAAGGCCGAATTCAACGGCGTGCCACATTTGCGCGGCAATGTTTCGATGGCCCGCACCGATGCGCCCGATACGGCCAACAGCCAGTTCTTCATCGTGTTCTATCCGCGCCTCGCGCTGGACCACAAATATACTAATTTCGGCCGGGTGATTGCCGGAATGGACGTGGTGGACGCGATTGAACGGGGCGAACCGCCGACCAATCCATCGCGCATCGCTCAAGCCTCCATCGCCAGCGAGAACAAACCGCGCCCTGCTGCGGTAGTTCCGGTCAATCCAGCTTCGATCACTGCTGATCAGTTGAGCGGTTCGAAATCGAACTAGGCCAGACTTTGCGCTGATCCTGACCATGCGCGTAGATTTGTTCGATTTTGAGCTTCCGCCAGAACGGATCGCACTGCGCCCGGCGCGGCCGCGCGATGCGGCGCGGATGCTGGTGGTGCCGGGTGAGGGGGACTTGGCTGACCGCCATGTCCACGATCTGCCCGGGCAACTGCGGGCAGGCGACGTGCTGGTGTTCAACGATACCCGCGTCATTCCCGCCCAGCTTGAAGGAACGCGCGGCCGATACAACGGAGCAGGGGCCCGGATCGGCGCAACTTTGCACAAGCGGATCGATCTGCGCCGCTGGCAGGCGTTTGTCCGCAATGGCAAACGACTGCATATCGGCGATGCGATCACCTTCCCCGCAGGCGTCACCGCTATTGCCGAGGCGCGACACGCCGATGGCAGCTGGATACTGGCGTTTGCCGGGGACGAGCCGGTTGAACTGCTGCTGACCCGCGCCGGAACCATGCCGCTGCCGCCCTATATCGCACTGAAGCGAGGGACCGACGAGGAGGACCAGCGCGATTACCAGACGATGTTTGCGGCAGAAGATGGTGCCGTAGCCGCTCCGACGGCGGCGCTGCACTTTACCCCAGAACTAATGTCCGCGCTGGCAAACGCCGGGGTGGGGAATGAAACGCTGACGCTTCACGTAGGCGCGGGAACCTTCCTGCCGGTCAAGGTAGAAGAGACGTCACAGCATCAGATGCACGCCGAATGGGGCCGGATCGATGCCGAAACCGCCGCGCGGCTCAATGCAGTCCGCGCGGGCGGCGGGCGGCTGATCGCGGTCGGCACAACCAGTCTGCGCCTGCTGGAAAGCGCCTGCGATGAAGAAGGCACGATCCAGGCATTTGCTGGCGACACCGCCATCTTCATCACCCCCGGCTACCGCTTTCGCGCGATCGACGGGCTGATGACCAACTTTCATTTGCCGCGCTCAACCCTGTTCATGCTGGTTAGCGCGCTGATGGGCCGCGAACGGATGCAAAGCGCCTATGCTCATGCGATTGCGCGGGAATACCGGTTTTACAGCTATGGCGATTCCTCACTGCTGCTGCCCTAAACTGGAAACAGCGTCTTTGTATCGATCACCGCATCGATCATCGCATCGTCAGACGGCAACAATCCATCCAGCATCAACATGGCCAGGCCATGCGCCACGGCCCAGGCCTGAAGTGTCAGCCGCTGCGCATCGGCCCCGGCGAACTGCGTTGCATAATCGCGCAGCATCCTTGAGGCTTCATCATCGCCGTGACTGGGGCTTTCGGCAAACCCGCCGTGGGTGAAGGCCAGCCGGAACAACGCCGGATGGGCCAGCGCGAAATGGACATAGGCGCGGCCCGTTGCGGCAAAGCCCGCCGCACCGCCGCCCGCTAGCTCCGAGGCGATTCGCTGAGCCTGACCCAGCTGGGTAATTCCAGCCGCTGCCAATGCCGCCAGCAGCGCGCGTTTATCGGGAAAATGACGATAGACCGCAGTGGCTGAAACGCCGATGCTGCGCGCCAGCTCGCGCAAGGAAATCGCTTCAGCCTCAGTGCCTTCCAGCACCTTCAGGCCAGCCTCGATCAAGGCGCTGCGCAGATCGCCATGGTGATAGCTGCGGGGGGCAGGCTGCGATGTTGACACTGTTACCATTCTTACTATGTTGACGCCATAAACATTAAGGCGAGGTTCCCATCATGGCAAGTGCAGTTGAAACAACCATCCGCAGTGTGGTGGGCAAGGGCATCGAGACCTGGGCCGGATTCAACCGTCGCCGGATGGATGAGGATCAGCCGCATCCGTTCCTGACCGGCATTCATACCCCGCTGCATAATGAGCGGACGATCACCGATCTTGCCGTCACCGGCGTGATCCCGGCTGAACTATCCGGGCGTTATGTCCGGATCGGGCCGAACCCTTATCGGCCTGACCCGCGCGGCCACCACTGGTTCACCGGCGACGGCATGGTGCACGGGGTCCGGCTGTCCGGCGGCAAGGCGGAATGGTATCGCAACCGCTATATCCGCTCGCAGGTGCTGGAAAGCGTTGGCGGGCCAACTGCAGCACCCGGTCCGCGCCGCAGCCCGCGCGATGGGGTCAACACCAACATCATCCAGCTGGGCGGCAAGACCTTGGCGCTGGTCGAGGCTGGTTCCTGCCCGGTCGAACTGTCGGACGAGCTGGAAAGCATCGCTTACAGCAACTTCGGCGGCGGTCTGACCGGCCCGTTCACTGCGCATCCGCACCATGATCCCAAAACCGGTGAATTTCACGCAATCACCTATGACGCGACCAACCCAGCCGAGGTCTATCACGTCGCGCTGGACGGTGCAGGCAATGTGCTGCGCGAAATCGCGGTGCCGGTGGAACATGGCCCGTCGATCCACGATTGCACCATCACCGATCGGTTCGTGCTGATCTTCGATCTGCCGGTGACTTTCTCGATGAAAGCGCTGCTGGCGGGCCATGCCTTCCCCTATCGCTGGAACCCGCAGCACCGCGCCCGCGTCGGCCTGCTGCCGCGCAATGGCAGCGCGGATCAGGTGATCTGGTGCGCTGTCGATCCCTGCTATGTGTTCCACGTTGCCAATAGTTTTGACCGGGCTGACGGTAAATTGGTGGTCGATGTGGCGGTTTACGAAACGATGTTTGACGGCGGCTATGCAGGCCCCAACGGCAAATCGCTGGGGCTTGAACGCTGGGTGATCGATCCGGTGTCGGCCACGGTGGACCGCCAGACGATCGATCCCACTCCGCAGGAATTCCCCCGTCCGGATGAACGCTTTTTCGGGCAGGATTATCGCTATGCTTGGTCGATCGGGCTGCCGGAAAACGAAGATCCGCAGTTCGTTGCCGCGATGCCGCTCTATCGGCATGATCTTCTCGCAGGCGAGCGGACCAGCCATGATTTTGGCCCGAGCTGCGTGCCGGGAGAATTCGTGTTTGTGCCGCGCAGCGCCGCTGCGGCAGAGGGCGAGGGCTGGGTGATGGGCTATGTCATCGATACAGCCACCGATACGACCGATCTGGTCATCCTGAATGCGGGCGACATGGCTGCCGAACCGGTCGCGCGGGTCCATATTCCACACCGCGTGCCCCCGGGCTTCCACGGCAATTGGCTTGCGGATGCAGGCTGACCTCGACTAGTCGGGCAGTCATGGCTAGGGGCGGGCGGGATATGACCCGCTTTGCCTTCACCATCTCCGCCACCGACGGCAAAGCCCGCACCGGCACCATAGCCATGCGCCGGGGCGAGATTCGCACCCCGGCGTTCATGCCCGTCGGCACCGCCGCCACGGTCAAGGCGATGAAGCCGGAAACTGTGCGCGCAACCGGCGCGGACATTATCCTTGGCAATACCTATCATCTGATGCTGCGTCCGGGGGCAGAGCGGGTGGCGCGGCTGGGCGGTTTGCACAAATTCATGAACTGGGATCGCCCGATCCTAACCGATAGCGGCGGCTATCAGGTGATGAGCCTGAGCGAGCTGCGCAAGATTACTGAAGATGGCGTAACCTTCGCCAGCCACCTCGATGGCTCGAAACATTTGCTCACCCCGGAACGCTCGATGGAAATCCAGCGGCTGTTGGGCAGCGATATTGTCATGGCGTTCGACGAATGCCCCCGCGCCGATGCGGGGCGCAATGTGATCGCCGCCTCGATGGAGATGAGCATGCGCTGGGCAAAGCGCAGCCGCGATGGGTTCGACAGCGGCGGCGAGCATGCAGCAGGCGCGGCGCTGTTCGGAATCCAGCAAGGCGCGCTGCACGAGGATTTGCGCCGGGAAAGCGCCGATGCCCTGCGCGAGATCGGCTTCGATGGCTATGCGATCGGCGGGCTGGCGGTGGGTGAGGGGCAGGAGGCGATGTTCAGCGTCCTCGATTACGCCCCCGGCCAGCTCCCCGAAGATCGCCCCCGTTACCTGATGGGAGTGGGCAAGCCCGATGATCTGGTCGGCGCGGTCGAGCGGGGCGTCGATATGTTCGATTGCGTCCTGCCAAGCCGCTCAGGCCGCAACGGCCAGGCCTTCACCTGGGCGGGGGCGCTCAACCTGCGCAACGCCAAACACGCCGAAGACCTCGCCCCGCTGGACGAACGCTGCCCGTGCGACGGCTGCCGTAATTACAGCCGCGCCTATCTCCATCACCTGACCAAATCCGGCGAAATCCTCGGCGCGATGCTGCTGACCGAGCATAATCTGACGTTCTACCAGCAGCTGATGACGGCGATGCGGGAGGCGATCGGGGCAGGGCGGTTCGCGGCGTTCGCAGCTGAGTTTCGGCGGGATTATCTGGGGCGCTGAAACAAAAAAGGGCGACCCTTGCGGACCGCCCTTTCGTATTCCGTAACTTGTTACCAGATCAGCGCGAGTAGAACTCGACCACCAGGTTTGGTTCCATTTTCACTGGGTAAGGCACTTCATCCAGCGTGGGGACGCGGACGAAGGTGATCTTGTCGGTGCCGTCGGGCGAAACGTAATCGGGGATTTCGCGTTCGGCCAGGCCTTGCGCTTC
>JAYVKX010000340.1:0-4292 GCA_043768005.1 Novosphingobium sp.
CGCACATTCTGCGCTTCCACCGCCAGATCGGCTTCGGCGACGCCAATATCTGCCCGTGCCCGCCCGCGCTGGGCACGGCGCTTGGCGGGGTTGGGAAACGCCTGTTCGATGCCAACACGCGCCATCGTCATGCTGTCACGACTGAAACTGAACGCGGGCGGCCCTGAAACAGGGAAGTTGTCGATGCCAACGGTCAAGGTCGGATCAGGGAGCCGACCTGCAGCAATAGCGACCGAGCGACTAGCCTCGACCCCGGCCTCGTTCGCCTGCACCGATGGCGCATTGGTTGCAGCGCGTTCCAGTGCCGCGTTGAAAGTTAGTGCGTCGGCCAATGCGATGCTTGGAATTACCGCAACGAGCGCAACAAACAAAGTTCTATACATGGTGGAATCCTGATGAGGCACAGGCGCTAGCGAAGCGCGCTGAAAAATCCGCTCAGTTCAGGAGTTTGGGAGGTTGTTTATCCGGCAAGAGGGTAAGGCTTGCCATCACGGCAACCGGAATGGGCACTGCCCGTGTTGTTGGAAGTTCAAGCTGAATTGGCTGAGCAGCCGGAAGCATAAGCGCTATCGGGACACTACATCCCATTTTAGCGATACAGTCCAGCGTCAGCCCTTTGCACGGTGGCTCGTCTGGCGCTTGCTGTTTCATAATCTCCGCGCAATCCGCGGACATAGGCGCTTGCGATACTGCTGATGTTTCAGCAACAAATACCGAGCCTGCAGCAAAAGCAGCTGCTTGTCCGAGCAATCCGATGACGGCTCCAAATACAAAAAAAAGGCGCAACAAGCGGGACATCAACCCTGATTGGGCTTTGGCTGAACCAAGGTCAAGTTGCAGCGAGCTATAATTTGCTGCGCCGACAGGGGTTTCACAACTTTACCCGATTAAGCCGCAGCGCATTCATCACCACAGTGAACGATGACAATGCCATCGCTGCACCCGCAAACATCGGTGACATCAATATTCCTGATACGGGATAAACCACGCCCGCTGCCACTGGCACGCCGATCCCGTTGAACAGGAACGAGAAGAACAGGTTCTGACGGATGTTGCGCATTGTCGCCTTGGCGAGTGCGCGGGCGCGCACCACGGCGGCCAGATCACCCTTGGTGAGCATGATTCCCGCGCTTTCAATCGCAACATCGGTGCCGGTTCCCATGGCCAGTCCGACATCGGCAGCAGCGAGCGCGGGAGCATCATTGATGCCATCGCCCGCCATCGCAACCTTCGCGCCGGATGCCTTTAGTTCGCCAACAATCCGCGCCTTGTCTTCGGGCTTGAGTTCGGCGTGAACGCCATCAAGCCCGCCGACGGCATCAGCAACGACCTGGGCGGTGGTCGGACTATCTCCGGTGAGCATGATGACGCGCAGCCCTTGTTTGCGCAGTGCCTCGATAGAGGTGCGGGCATTGGCGCGGATTGGATCGGCGACTGCCACCAGTCCCGCCAGCTTGCCATCAACCGCGATCAGCATCACGCCCGCGCCAGCGCGGCGCCTGGCCTCAGCCGCCGCATGGAGCGGTGCCGGATCAACCCTGATGCGCTGCATTTGGGCCGCGTTGCCAATAACGATCGCGCGGCCATTCACATTCGCACTGACCCCGAGACCGATCTGGACGGCGAAGTCTTGCGGTTTCCCAAGTTCCAGCGCGCGTTCCTTGGCGGCGGTGACAATGGCATGAGCGAGTGGGTGTTCCGAGCGCGCTTCGACCGCGGCCGTCAGGCCGAGCAGATCATTTTCAGCGATACCGCTCAGCGTCTCGATGCCAACCAGCTTGGGTTTGCCTTCGGTCAATGTCCCGGTCTTGTCGATCACCAGCGTATCGACCTGCTCGAAGGTCTGCAGCGCTTCGGCGTGTTTGACCAGCACGCCTGCCTGCGCCCCGCGCCCCGTCGCCACCATGATCGACATCGGCGTTGCCAGCCCCAGCGCGCAGGGGCAGGCGATAATCAGAACGGCAATGGCGTTGAGCAGGGCGTGGCCCATGCGAGGTTCGGGGCCGACGAGGCTCCAGATCGCAAACGATGCGATGGCGATGGCGATCACCAGTGGTACGAACCACCCCGAGATGCGGTCTGCCACCGCCTGGATCGGCGCGCGGCTGCGCTGCGCCTCGGCAACCATGCGTACAATCCGGGCAAGCATCGTATCGGCACCCACGGCTTGCGCTTCCATGACCAGACTGCCGGTGCCGTTGACCGTGCCGCCGGTCAGGGCACTGGCAGGTTCCTTGGCGACCGGAAGCGGCTCGCCCGTGAGCATGGATTCATCGACCGATGACCGCCCTTCGATCACGATGCCATCCACCGGCATAGCCACTCCGGGGCGGATACGAAGGCGCTCGCCTGCCTGCACTTCGGAGAGCAGAATATCGGTTTCGCTGCCATCGGCATTTATGCGCCGCGCAGTCTTTGGCGCGAGATTGAGGAGCGCGCGGATCGCCTGGCCGGTTGCCGCCCGCACCCGCAGTTCCAGCACCTGGCCGAGCAGGACGAGCGCCACGACTACACCTGCCGCCTCATAATAGACCGGCACCATGCCGTGCATCCGGAATGCTTGCGGGAACAGCCCCGGCGCGAGTGTCGCCACAAGGCTGTAGAGGAATGCCGCGCCTACCCCGATGGCGATCAGCGTGAACATATTTAGTTTGCGGGTGACGAGCGACGTCCACCCGCGCGTGAAGAACGGCCATCCCGCCCACAGCACGATCGGCGCGGTCAATGCAAGCTGAAGCCAGGGCGAAATCGCCGGCCTGACCAGATGCAATTCCAGCAGTTCGCTGCCCATCGTCAGGATCAGCAAGGGCACGGCCAGCACCGCCGACACCCACCAGCGCCGCGTGAAATTGACAAGTTCGGGATTGGGCGCATCGTCCAGCGAGGGCTCTTCGGGTTCCAGCGCCATGCCGCAGATCGGGCAGGTTCCCGGCCCTTCCCGCCTGATTTCGGGGTGCATCGGGCAAGTCCACATGGCCACAGCCACAGCCACAGCCACAGGCTCAGTGCGCGGTGCATCGGAAAGATATTTGGCCGGGTTAGCGGTGAACTTTACCCGGCATCCGGCGCTGCAAAAGTGATAATTTCCGCCGTAATGAGTGCCGTGATGCGCAGTTTTCGCAGGATCGACGCTCATCCCGCAGACGGGATCAATTGCCGTTCCTGCGGCACTTTCTGGTGCATGGGCGGCGTGATCATAGTGCGGCTCGGTCAATTCGGTCTCCTGTGCCGCTCTGCTCGTTTGCCATGACACCGCGTCAGGCACTGGAACCCGGATTTAGCTAGAAGCTCCCAGCGGCTCGAGTGTTCCAAGCCAGGCAACCAGCGCCAGAATAAACAGCACAGCCGCGCCTTCGGCGATCAGGCTCCTGCGCAGCGCGATAATTGGGGCAGTTGCAACACCCGATGCCACGCTTGTCTTGAGAGCAGGTGCAAGGTGCCACCGATTCGCGGCTGCCAGCACCAGCATCAGGCCGAACAGGGCAAGCTTGGCAAGCAGCAGTTGACCATAGGGAGTGGTCGCAATCAAACCGATATTTGCGACGCCGATCAGGATCTGGGAATTGACCAATCCAGTAAGCACAATGAGCCCGACGACCAGCGTCCCAACCCGCGAGAAATGATCCAGCGCCCGGCGGACAATGGCAAGTTCAGCTGGGCTGGCCTGCCCACCTGGCCTGAACAGGAGCCAGACAAAGGATGCAATCCCGCCCACCCAGATCGACGCCGCAAGCATATGTACGATGTCACTTACCCGGTGGATCGTCCCCGCAATACCCTCGGTCGCTCCGGCGTGGCCGGTCCAGACGAGCGTCGCGATTGCGACCGACGATGCCAGCAGGACAACCACGCGCATGGCTGTTGGCAAGCGTTCAAGCGCTAGGGCAGCGACCAGGACGATTACCAAAGCCAGCATCCGGACCATGCCGGCAGCGCCGATCGCGGTCTCGAAGACAATCATGCGTATGTGGGTGGGGTCGACCGGAAAAAGGCTTGCGCCCATCATCGCAGCGGCGAGCACAAGCAAGCCGAGCCCGGACAAGCTCAATCCGAGCAACGCCAGCACAAGGACGATTGGCCGGAGGGAGCTGAAGGAAGTCGAGATTCGCTCGGTGGCAGTGAGGGCATAGAGCGGGAAGGCTGTTATACCCGCCAGCACCATCAGGTCGGCGTATAGCGCGAACCGGATGGCAATGACGGGCAGATTGTCCATGAAGATTAGCGGACCGTGAAGTTGAAAGTCCCGGTCAAGCGATGCGTATCGGCTCCGGCTGCCGCCCAGTTCACCCGGT
>JAYVKX010000341.1:0-6682 GCA_043768005.1 Novosphingobium sp.
TGCCAATTGGGCCAGTCCCGGGTCATCGCCAGGCTGCGGCCCAGCCGGTAATACAGCTCACCCGCCTGGATGATTCCCGCCCAATCCCACTTGCCATCATATTCGTCGCTGGGTTGGTGGTAGTTGTTCCTGGTGAAGCTATCGGCATAGGCCGCGCCCGCCGCCTTGCCGCCCACCACCTTGTCGGTTCCAAGCCCCACCGCGAACATCGGCACGCCAAGCAGGGCAAAGCTGAAGTGATCGGAGCGGTAATAATGGCCGCGCTCGGGATGGGCTTCGGGGGTTTCGGTCAGCTGCATCGCGGTCATTGCAGTTTTAAGATAGCGGGTCAGATCAGACTTGTCGCCGCCGGTCACCTGAATATCGCGCGAAGCACTGCCCGGGGGCAGCGAATCCATGTTGACCCCGCCAACCGTCTTAGCCAGCGGATAGACCGGGTTGCGTGCATAATATTCCGAACCGATCGTGCCCGATTCTTCCAGCGTTACCGCCAGAAACACCTGGCTCCGGTCCGCCGCGCCCGCCTTGACGTTGGCCTGCGCCAAGGCGGTCAGCATCGCGGTGCCGGTGGCGTTATCGACGGCGCCGTTGCAGATGTCATCGCCCGTGGCATCGGCCTTGCAGTGGCCCAGATGATCCCAATGCGCACTATACAGCACATATTCGTCGGCGCGCTTTTTGCCCGGCAGTATGCCGATGATATTACGCGAAGTGGCCCGGCGGATACTATTGTCGAACGATAGCGATGCCTTGAGGCCCAGTGGCACCGCCTTGAACCCTTTGCGGCCAGCCGCCGCACTCAATTCTGTCAGATCTTTGCCCGCTGCGGTCAGAATTGCTGCGGCCACTGGCTTTTGAATCCAGCCATTGGCCTCGGTCTGGTCCATCCCCTCATCGGCCTTCTGGACCGAATATTGCGCGCCGGTCCAGCTCGATTCGACCACGTTCCAGCCATAGGCGGCGGGGAAAGTGTCGTGGATCACCAGCGCCGCTTTGGCGCCCTGCCGGGCCGCTTCCTCAAACTTATAGGTCCAGCGACCATAATAGGTCATCCGGCGCCCCTTGAAGAGGCCAGCCTCACCCTCCAGCGCATAATCGGGATCGTTGACCAGGATCACCGCCACCTTTCCCTTCATGTCGATCCCGGCATAATCGTTCCAGCCCAGTTCTGGCGCATTGATCCCGTAACCGACAAACACCAGCTCGGAATCGGTGATCTCGGTGCGCGGGGTAATCCGGTAACTGCCTGCCACCATGTCTTTTCCGGCGGCAAACAGCATGGTCTTCGCACCGCCAGTTATGGCCAGCCCGGTCATATTGCTGGCGGTCATTTCCACGGCGGGCACATCCTGCGTCCAGCTGCCCTGATTGCCCGGTTGCAGCCCGGCGGCTTTGAACCGGTCGATCAGATAGGCCACGGTCTTGTCCTCGCCCGCAGTGCTGGGCTCGCGGCCTTCGAACTCATCCGAAGATAGCTTGGCGACCATTGTTTCCAGCGTGGTCTGCGAAACCGCCACCGGGGTAATCGCAGGAACCGGGATGGGCTTGGCGGTTGCCGCACTGGCAATTGCCAGTGCGGCAGCAAGAAGTGGTAAGCGAGGCATCACGGACGCAGGCCTTTCGGTGGGATGGACTGCGCGGGGCTTGGCAGAGCGTGCCGCGCCCTGCAAGCATCCGGCTTGATCGGCAAGCACGCAAGGGGCATCGCTATCCCGGATGACTGCTAACTGGACAGAAGCGCTGGACCGTGCGCGCAGCTGCGCACCATTCCTGGCGCGCGGGCTGGACCGGTTGCCCGCGCTGGAAGCCTTGCTGGTGGCGGGCGACGGCGCGGGCGCGATCGCATTCGCCAAGGCCGCCGGGACCGATGCGGACAGCGTCGGCAGCGCGCTGCGGCGTGAACGAATGGCGCTGGCGGTGGCGCTGGCGGTGGGGGATCTGGCCGGGGCATTTCCGCTGGCGCAGGTCATGACCGAACTTTCCGCCTTTGCCGATCGGGCGCTGGACGCCGCAATCGCCGATGCGATCCGCGCCCGGGTGCCCGATGCAGAGCCCGCCGGTTTCTTGGCGCTGGCGCTGGGCAAGCACGGGGCAGAGGAGCTGAACTACAGCTCGGACATCGATCCGATCCTGCTGTATAATCCGGCGCTGCTGCCCCGCCGGTCCCGCGATGAACCGGGCGAGGCGGCGCAGCGCGTGGCGCGGACGCTGATGGAAACGATGAGCCGGGTGGACGGGGAGGGCTATGTCTTCCGGGTCGATCTGCGGCTGCGCCCGGCATCCGAAGTCAGCCCGCTGGCGATTTCGATCGAGGCGGCGCTGGGGCATTATGAATCATCGGCGCTGGCATGGGAGCGAGCGGCCTACATCCGGGCGCGGGCCTGCGCTGGGGATATTGCCTCCGGCGAGGCGTTTCTTGCCGCAATCAGGTCATTCGTGTGGCGCAAATCGCTCGATTTCGGGGCGATTACCGAGATCGGGCGGTTGACCGCGCGGATCCGCGCCAACCATGCTGGGCCGCAGAAACCGGGCCCGGGGTTTGATCTGAAGCGCGGACGCGGCGGGATCCGCGAGGTTGAATTCTATGCCCAGACCCATCAGCTGATCCACGGCGGACGCAATCCGTCGTTGCGGCTGCGCGGCACCCGGGCCAGTCTGGATGCGCTGGCCGGGGCGGGAATCATCGATCCGGGCGATGCGCGGCTACTGGGCGATAGCTATGACCGGCTGCGGGTGATCGAACACCGCCTCCAGATGGTCGCCGATCAGCAGACCCACAGCCTGCCGCATGATCCCGCCGCATTGGACAGCGCAGCGCGGCTGGATGGGCTGGAGGACGGCGCGGCGCTGATCGCAGAGGTCGCCGCGATCAGTGAAGCGGTGGGTGCGCGTTATGACCGGCTGATTGCAGATCACAGCGCCTCACAGGCCGTGCAGATCACCATGTCTGGCGGCGAAGCGCTGGAAGAAATGCTGTTGGGGTTGGGTTTTGCCGATCCGCCTGCGCTGGCGGTGCGGATCGCTGGCTGGCGCTCGGGCAAGCTGCGCGCCTTGCGCAGCGATGCCGCGCGCGATGCCTTCGATGCGATCCAGCCCGCGCTGCTGGCCGCGCTTGCCGCTGCGCCGGAACCCGATCGAGCCTTGCTGCGGTGGGAACAGCTGCTCACCAATTTGCCCAGCGCGGTCAATCTGTTCCGGCTGCTGGAAGCCCGTCCCGCTCTGCTCCAGCTGCTCGCCCGGATTCTCAGCCTGGCCCCGCCGCTGGCCGATGCGCTGACGCGGCGGGCCGATCTGCTCGATCCGCTAATTGATGCCAGTGCGTTTGATCTGCCAGGCGATGTTGCCGCACTGGCCGCCGATTTTGGCACTTGCGAGGCGGATGATGATTATCAGCGGCTGCTCGACCGGGTGCGGCGCAAGGTGGGCGAGATCCGCTTTGCGCTGGGAGTGCAGCTGATCGCCGATGATTTTGAAGGGGTCATGCGTGATCCGCTCAAGATTGCCGCTGCCCTGTCGCGCACCGCCGAAGCCGCGCTGGCCGTGCTGTCGGAGGCGACGATTGCCGAATTTGCCAAGGCTCATGGCCGGATTGCTGGGGCCGATCTGGTCATCCTGGGGCTGGGGCGGCTGGGCGGCGGGGCGCTGACCCATGCCTCGGACCTTGATCTCATCTATCTGTTTACCGGCAGCCATGGCGGCGAATCCGATGGCCACCGGCCGCTTGGCGCTACGCGTTATTTCAACCGGCTGGCCCAGCGGATCAGCGCCGCATTGTCCGTGCCGACGGCGGAGGGCGCGCTGTATGAGGTGGACACCCGGCTGCGTCCCTCGGGCGCGCAGGGCCCGCTGGCGGTCAGCTTTGATAGTTTTTCCCGCTATCAGCATGAGCAGGCCTGGACCTGGGAACATATGGCGCTAACCCGCGCGCGGCCGCTGTTCGGCCCCGTCGCCGCCCAAGCGGAATTGGCCGGGATCATTGCCGATGTGCTGCGGGCCCGGCGCGATCCGGCCAAGCTCAAGGCCGATGTGCTGGCCATGCGGGCAGAGATAGCGCGGCATAAACCGGCCAAGGGATTGCTTGATGCCAAGCTGGCCCGGGGCGGATTGGTCGATATCGAGTTTCTGGTCCATTTTCTCCAACTGCAGCGCGGCGTTGGGCTGGTGCCTGATCTGCCGCAAGCGATCGCGGCGCTGGCCGCTGCTGGATTGCTGGCCCCGCCGATCATTCCGGCCCATGATCTGATGGCGCGGCTGCTGATCGCGGCGCGCTTGCTCGCCCCCGATGCTGCGCTGCCGCCGCCTGCCGCGCGCGCGGTGCTTGCCAAGGCGTGCGGTTGCCGCGATTGGGAGGCGGCGCTGGACAGCCTTGCCGGTGCCCGCGCTGCTGTGGCGGCCGCTTGGGTAGATATATTTGGTGAACAGCTGGAGATTTGACCGATGAGCAGCTTCCCCGGGGTCGGCGATCCCCTGCCCGATATTACGCTGGAAAGCGCGGCTGGCAGCAGTTTGCGCGCTGCGGACTTCGCGGGCAAAAAACTGGTGATGTTCTTCTATCCCAAGGATGACACTCCGGGCTGCACCGCGCAGAACAAGGACTTCTCCGCCCTTGCCGATGATTTCGCGGCGGCCGGGATTGCTTTGCTCGGGGTGAGCAAGGATCCGCCGAAAAAGCATCAGAAGTTCATCGCCAAATACGGCCTGACCGCGCCGCTGGCCAGCGATGCGGAAGTGGGCGGGCTTTCGGATGCGCTGGGCGTCTGGACCGAAAAATCGATGTATGGGCGCAGCTACATGGGGATGGTCCGCAGCACTTATCTGATCGCTGCCGATGGCCGGATCGCGCGGATCTGGGCCAAGGTAAAGGTGGCAGGTCACGCCGCTGAAGTGCTGGAAGCGGCCAAGGCACTTTGAACAGCCCTTCCTGGGACATGTGCTGCGCCGGACAGGAATCCTTGACGATACAATTCGCCGCATCCGGTCTGACGCAAATCACTTTACCACGCTTGTGCCCGCCGGATGAGCAGCCGCCGATTCTGTGCAAACAGTCTGCCCGAACGGCATTTTCAGGTGGCCATTAATCCCCCGTTCAACGACTCAACCCGTCAGACAGCCGGTTTACCGCGCGCTTTCTATAACGGGGTTGCCAGTCAAACCTCTTACTGCCTAACCCATAACTGCAGAGACGGCGGGGGGTTCCGACCATCTCAGAATATTTAGACCGGACTGGTCAGCGCTCAATCGCGCGGCATTTCCGGTTCGATGAATACGGGGTTCGCACGGCTCGATCCAAAATGGACGGGCCGGACAGACAAGGTAGTTTGAGTGGTCGCTTTTTCGCTTTTTGCCAAGGTTCGGACTTTTGCCAGCGCCCTGGTCATGCTGGCTGGCCTCATGGCCGCCAGCCCGGTGCTCGCCAATAGCAGTGCCACTGCCGATATCGCCGCTCCGCTGCGCATGGCCCAGGCCTCACGGCAGACTGAACTTGGCAATGGGGATGAAGAATTCCGCCGCCTGTTCGCCAGTTGGCAGTCGCTTGATCGGCCCGGTTCGCAGATTGCCCTGCCGGGCCGCCGCATCGGCGGCGTTGCCATTCCTTCGCGCATGCCGGTTGATGGCGTGCGGCTGACCAGCGATTTCGGGATGCGGTGGCACCCGGTTGTCGGCGGCCGCCGCGCGCACAAGGGCGTTGATCTGGCTGGCCCAGTCGGCACCCCGGTTCGCGCCACCGCCGATGGCGTGGTTGGCCGGGCTGACTGGTACAGCAGCTATGGCCTTTATGTTGCGCTGGAACACGGTGCCAATATCGAAACCCGTTATGGCCATATGTCGCGGCTGAATGTCGCTGCTGGCCAACAAGTCCGCAAGGGCGATGTGGTCGGCTATGTCGGCACCACCGGTCGTTCCACCGGCCCGCATCTGCATTATGAAGTGCGCATCGCGGGCGTGGCGGTAAATCCGGTTCCCTATATGCGGTCCGAAGAGGTACGCGTGGCAATTGCCAACTCTGATCCAGCCGCAACCGGCAAGGGCGGCGAATAAGACAACCATCGGTACCGGGCGACAGACCCGGGCCGGCGTCAGCTTCGAGGGGATGCTGGGGAAATGGCGGTGGGAAACCACCGCTTTTTCTTTTTGGGGCAGTTTCTTCCGGGACCTTTTTCTTTTGCGCTATTTAATCACGCGGTTAAACTCATCCCGAAGGCCGCGCCAGCAGCAGCCATGGAGAGTCAGCCCCTATGCATCCGTCAGTCCATGCCAAGGCCCATCCGAACAAGCCCGCCATCATCATGGCCGCGAGCGGAGAGACCGTCAGCTACGCCCAGCTTGATGCCCGTTCCAATCAGGTCGCCCAGCTGCTGCGCGCCCAGGGGATCAGGATCGGCGATACGGTTGCCATGTGTCTTGAGAACCACCCGTGGTTCTTTTGCCTCGCCTGGGGCTTTCAGCGCGCCGGGGTCCATTATGTCGGCATCTCGAGCAGGCTGACCGCCCCTGAAGTGGCCTATATTCTGGAGGATAGCGACGCAAAACTACTGTTTGGCTCAGACTATCTTACAGCGATGCTTGATGAGGTTGGCAAGCTTACGCCGGATGTGCCGCAGCTGCGGTTTGACACAGCTGGTGCGCTGAGCGCCGAAGCGGCGCTGAGCGCAATGCCTGTCGTCCCGATTGCAGATGAACG
>JAYVKX010000342.1:0-2072 GCA_043768005.1 Novosphingobium sp.
CGGGGCCATCGCCTATACGCCCGACGGGTCGCCGATCGTCGGCCCGGCGTGGGGGCTGAGCAATTTCTGGCTCAATGAAGGCCACAGCTTCGGGGTCACTGCGGCCGGCGGCGCGGGGTGGCAGCTGGCGCACTGGATTGTCGATGGTGAACCGACCATCGACATGATGGGGGTCGATCCGCGGCGCTTTGGCGACTATGCCGGGCGCGGATATCTAATTGAAAAAAACGAGGAATCCTATGCCAAGGTGTTCTCCGTTCACTATCCGGATGAGGAACGCGAGGCCGGGCGCGCGCTGCGCCGGACGCCGTGCTATGACCGGATGAAGGCGCTGGGTGCGGTGTTTGGATCAGTGTTCGGCTGGGAACGGCCCAACTGGTTCGCGCCGGAAGGCTATGCGCTGAGCGAAGCCGATCTCGACAAGCCCGATGTGCTGCTGAACCACAATCATCCCGTGACTGGTGATGGTGCGCCGATCCGCGAGAAATGGTCGTTCCGCCGCTCCAACTATTTCGATCACGTCGGCAATGAATGCCGCCATGTTCACGAGCATGTCGGCATTCAGGATATGAGTGCCTTTGCCAAATGCGAAATCTCTGGCCCCGGCGCCGAAAGCTGGCTCGATGGGCTGCTGACCAATGCGGTGCCCAAGAAAATCGGCCGCGTCTCGCTATCCTATCTGCTCACCGCCAAGGGCGGCGTGCGGGCCGAATTCACCGTCTATAAAACCGGGCCGCAGAAGTATTATCTGGTTTCGGCCGGGGCCTATGAACGGCACGATCACGATTATTTGCGCAAAGCGCTGCCGCGCGACGGTTCGGTTAGTTTTGAACGGCTTACCACCGCAATGGGCGTGCTGGTGCTGGCGGGGCCGCGTAGCCGCGAAGTGCTGGCCAAGCTGACCGATAGTGATCTTTCGAGCGAAGCCTTCCCGTGGCTGACTGGCAAGAAGCTGAGCATCGGCCTGGCCCAAGTCGATGCACTGCGGGTCAATTTCATCGGCGAGCTGGGCTGGGAAATCCATCATCCGATTGAAATGCAGAACTATATTTTCGATGCGTTGATGGAGGCGGGGGCGGAATTCGGGATCAAGCCGTTCGGGATCCGGGCGATGACGCTGATGGCGCTGGAAAAGAGCTACAAGCTGATTCCACGCGAACTATCGATCGAATATTCCGCCCACGAAAGCGGGCTTGATCGCTTCATCAGCCTCAAAAAACTAGGATTTTTCGGTAAAGAGGCGCTGCTAGCTTGGCGTGAAAATGGCCTCGCCAATAAAATGGTGACGCTTGAAGTCCACGGAGTCACCGATGCCGATGCGCGCGGGTCCGAGGCGATTTATCAGGGCGATGCGGTGGTCGGGCGGGCAACCTCTGGCGGCTATGGCTGGCGCTGCGGGAAAAGCCTGGCGCTGGCGATGATCCGGCCCGATCTGGCGCTGCCGGGGGCCGGGTTCGAGATCGAGATTCTAGGTCAGCGCCATCAGGCGACGATCATCGAGGATTCGCCGTTCGACCCTGATAACAATGCGCTAAGGAGCTAGGCTGATGTCCCGCTTCAAATCCATTGCCAACTGGCTGCAGCAGGACCGCAAGGGCCATACATTGCCGCAAGGGCTGTATGTCAGCGACGAGGCATTTCAGTTTGATACGCAGGTGATGCTGAAGTCGGTGTGGCTCTATGCGTGTACTGTCGCCCATGTGAAAAATCCGGGCGACTATTTCGTATTCGAGCAGGCGAGTGATTCGATCATCATCGTGCGTGGCCGCGATAATGAGGTGCGCGCTTTCTGGAACAGCTGCCGCCACCGGGGCTCGAAGCTCTGCCTGGACCAGCGCGGCCGGGACAATCAGGTGCGCGCCTTCTGGAACAGCTGCCGCCACCGCGGCTCCAGAATCTGCCTCGAGCAGCGTGGCCGGGTGCCGCGGCTGATCTGCCCCTATCACCAGTGGACCTATGGGCTTGATGGCGCTCTGCTGGCAGCGCGGAGCATGGCCGAGGATTTCGACAAGAAGGACCATGGCCTTACCCCGGTCGCGCTGGAGAACATCGGCGGGCTGATCTTTATCTGC
>JAYVKX010000343.1:0-4410 GCA_043768005.1 Novosphingobium sp.
CTCCGCCGCTGGAGCCGCCAGAAGTACTAACCCCCCCGCTGGACGAACTGCTGCTTCCGCTGCCACTTCCCCCGCCGCCGCCACAGGCAGTCAGCACGACCAGCGCCAGCAGCGAGAAAATATGCCCGATCAGCCGCATCAGCGTAGCACCTCGATGCTGCGAGCAGCTTCGCCAAGCGCACTGCGGAAGGCCGCCGGGCGATAGCTGCCCGGCGCGCGGACGGCGGAGTAGGCGCGGTTGATGTTGGCCCTGATCCCTGCAGCTGCGCCAACCGTGATCCGGCCTTCACGAACCAGCGCATTCAGCAATGTGTCGATTGCCATGACCGCCTGTGCGGACCCTGCATAATCGGTAAAGCGCGGTGAAATTGCTTTGCCAGCGATGACCGCAATCACGCTGAACGCGGTATCGCTGCTATAACTGCGCTGGGCCATCGCGCGCGATAATGCGCCTGCTGCAGTGTTGAGCCGCGCGGCGGCGGCTAGTGTTTCGGCCCGGCCAGTGCCCATCGCGGTGTGAAAATTGCGGCTGGCGCTGTCAAAGCCTGGCACCTGCGCAGGTGCCAGAACGCGCGCCACGGCGGAAAGCATGATGATGTTCTCGTCATTATAGGGCGGGGTGGCGAAGGGGATCGGGCGGGCGGGGTTGGGCTCAAAGCTCAGCATCCGCTCGGCTGTGTCGCCGATCGCGCGGTGGCAGCTGTGGCAATCGTAGAAATAGAATTCGGGGAAGATGCCCTGACTGCCAAGGCTGGGCTTGGCGAACAGGCTGAGCGAGCGCTGGACCGCCTCGGCTTGGCCCACCGCCCACAGCCGCACGCTGTCCGTCCGGCCTTTGCGGGAGAGATAATCAGCATCCTCATCATGATGCTGCTGCAGCGCAGAAAACAGATCGAGTTCAAATGATACGCGCGGGTGGCCCGCCGCCATCATCCGGTGCGACACAAATTGCCCCGGCGCGCTGCTGCCGAAATGACAATCGAGACAGACCGAGGCGCGGGCCTGCGGATTGTCCAGCGGGATCATCCCTTGCGCGGCATTGGAGGCATGGCTCGCCCCCACCGCATAATGGCTCGCCAGCCAGCCCGAGGATGCACCGTGACAGCTCTCGCAGCCAACCCCGTCGCTCAGCTGGAAGCGCTGCCCGCGCTGCACAGGCGAAACTGCGGTGGCGTGGCAGCCAAGGCAGGCGGGGGCGCTGGCTGCATCACCCAAGCCCAGCGTGCCCGCGATTTGTGCCGCACGATGCCCGCTCAATACAGCATAGGCGCGGCTATGCGCGCCGCCGGGGCTGGAAGGCTCTTGCCAGTGGAGCAATTCGTCCTGGCGCACGACCTTGCCATTGCCTTCAGCGCGGCCATGGCAGGTTGATCCGGCGCAGCTGGCCACGCCTTCATAACGTCCGCCCGATGCTGATGCAGGCTGAAGTCCGCACAACAGCAGCAAGGCAAGCAGAACTGCACTGCGCAGACCAAGCCAGCGCTGCATCATTTTTGCCTGCAATTGCGCGGCCAGCTTCGTCATCAAATCCCCTGACGCAATGCACTATTTCTCGGTCGCGACGAACACTCCGTCCCAGTCTGCGGGCGGCGGCGTTTCCTGCAACGCGCAGATCCGCTCCCGATATAGTGCATGAACCTTCTCCAGCCCGAAGTTTCTCGCTGTTTCGGTGGCTTCGTCAAGCTGCCACAGGGCAGTTTCCCAGTCCTTCTTGCGGAAAGCGTCAATCATTCCGTCATGCAATTTGGCAAAGCGGCAAAACTCGGGCGATTGGGCAACAGCCGGATCGCCGATCAGCGCGGAAACTTCTTCCGGGCGATCCCGCCCGACGACTCGCACCAGATCGATAACCAGTGCAGCGAATTCGGGAATTTCACGGGCCATCGCGCTGCCGATGGCGATCTGGACGCCGTAATATTTGGTTAGCCCCTCGATCCGCGAGGCCAGATTCACCGTATCGCCGATCAGCGAATAGGACAGACGCTGCGCCGAACCCATATTGCCCACGCAGCATGGCCCGGTATTGAGCCCGATCCCGATCTTGACCTGATCGGGCCAGGGCTCGCCCGTCTTGGTGGGCATTTCAGCGTTGAGTTGCTCCAGCCGCTCAATCATCGCCAGTGCTGATCGCGCGGCGTTTTCATATTGCAGTGGATCATCCAGCGGTGCGTTCCAGAAGGCGACGATCGCATCGCCGATATATTTGTCGATGGTCGCCTGCCGGGCCATCAGAATATCGCTCATCGGGGTCAGGAAATTGATCAGAAAGCGCACAATGTCCTTTGGCGTCAGCTGCTCTGAAATTCGTGAAAAGCCGCGGATATCGCAGAACAAAACGGTCATTTCCCGCACTTCGCCGCCCAGTTCAAGCTCGCGCGGATCGGCGGCGATGCGCTTGACCAGCTCGGGCGAAAGATAGCGGTCAAACGCGCGGTGGATATAGCTGCGCCGCCGTTCCTCGCGGTAATAGGTCAGCCCCGTTTCGGTAATATAGACCACCACAATCGCCAGCATCGGGTAGGTCGGATCAAGCAGGAAGTGAAAGCTGTGAAAAGCGTACCAGCTGCCGGCCAGCGTGATCCCGGCCAGCACCAGCCCCTGTGCTGCACCTCTGGCTGCACCAAGCCTGGGCAACAGCCACAAAAGCAGGACGCCGAACAGCAGCACCAGCGCCCGCTCCAGCCCCGGGGACCAATCCGGCCGGGTCAGAAACTGGCCAAGGATCATCTGCTCGGCCGCTTCAGCATGGACCATCACACCAAGCTCGCGGTCACGGATCGGGGTCGATACCAGATCGCGCAGGCCAATCGCGCCCGCGCCAATGAACACGATGTGCCCGCCGAACCTGGCGGACATTTCCTCTGGCGAAAGCTGATCCGACAGAATTTGCCAGGCGGGCACGACCCGGTCTGGCTGCGGGGCGGAATAATACATCCACAATTCACCGGCCTGCGTGGTCGGCACTTCAAACGCGCCGACTTTGAGCGAAGTGACTTCGCTTTTGTCACCACCGCCAATATTGCCGCTACCATCAGTGGTCTTGATCAGGATCGAGCCTGCCCCCTGCGCCACGCGCAGCGCCTCAAGTGAGAGCGAAGGCAGGATCTGCTCACCTTGCCGCACCAGCAGCGGGGCCTTGCGGATGATCCCGTCGCTGTCCCCCGATAGCGTCAGCGAGCCATTGCCGGTCGCCGCCTGTTCCAGCGCGGGCAGTGGCAGTATGGCATTGCGATAATCCTGCACAACGCCAAGCGGCGCCGTGCCAGAAACCGCGAAGCCAGCCTTGGGAACAGCCTCACCGCGTTTGGGATCATTGGTCAGGAAGAACCCTGTCACCACCGGCACTTCGGCCAATGTCGTGGCCAACTGCGCGTCATTATCTGGCAAGCGGAGCAGTGCCGCCTGCAATTGCGGATCGCCATTGATCTGTTTCAGCCGCGCAGCGATTTGCTGCGGAGAGGTACGGTCAGGCTCGGAAAAAACGATGTCGAGTGCAACCACCGAAGCGCCCGCCGTGCCCAGTTTCTGGATCAGCCGGGCAATTTCAGTGCGGGGCCAGGGCCATTGCCCAAACCGGCGAATCGAAGCCTCGTCGATATCGACCACCCTGACCGGCACCGGCTGATACTTCCGGGGTTCGGCGCGGACATAGGAATCGAACACCATCTGGCCAACCCGCGTCATCGCGCCAATCCCGGCCAGCTGCAGGGCAAGCACCGCCAGCAGCGCCAGCGCACCGGGCAGGATTGTGCCTTTCCAGTTTACAATTGTTACGCGCGCTGGCGGCATCAAAAAAGACCCTGTTTCCATTGCAGTATGCACAACTGCTAGATTATTTTCATCAATTTACGCTATCACTTTATTATTCATGTAATCAATGCGATAACTGTTTCATTATTTTGATGGGCCTACCATCGATTTAGATCAGGGGAATGACATGCGAGATCTGCCCACCAGGGCCCATGGCTCGGTCAGTGTGCTTGCTTTGGTATGTATGACGGCGGGGCTGGGATGGTCCGTTCCGGCGCTGGCCCAAGACAGCGAAGTAGCGGCGCTTGATCAGTTGAGCGAGCGATCATCAGATGTCACATCGGCGCTCGCGCTATCGCGTGAACAGGCGGCTGCCGGTGATCTGCTGGGCGCAGCTGCGACGTTGGAGCGGGTGCTGATCGCGGATGAGAACGCAGATGATGCCCGGCTGGCTTATGCTGCGATCCTGTGCCGGCTTGATGATCGTCAGTCTGCCCAGCTCGAACTGCGCTCGCTCAGCGGGCAGGGCGGCAGCGCCGAGGCGCGAGCTGAAATGGTCACAGCTTGCGGTGCTGGAACGGCGGTGCTGCGAGGAAAATCAGGATTTTCTGGCCAGATAGGCGTCGGCCTGGCTTATGATCAGGATGCGCTGGGGGAACT
>JAYVKX010000344.1:0-2302 GCA_043768005.1 Novosphingobium sp.
TGGTCGATCACTTTTTCGCCCGGTTTGCCGCCGATCAAGGGGTTGCCCCGCCCGAAGTCAGTATGGAGGCGATGGCCGCATTGCAAAGCTATGAATGGCCCGGCAACGTACGCCAACTGCGCAATGTGGTAGAGCGCACCATCATCCTGACCCCGCGTGACAAGCTGGCCCGGATCGAAGCTGATATGCTCCCAGCCGAAATCCTCAACGGGCGGATGAGCGGCGATTCAGGCATTTCCACGCTGATGGGCGTTCCCCTGCGCGAGGCGCGTGAAAACTTTGAGCGAGAGTATCTACGCGTACAAATCCGGCGCTTTTCGGGCAATATTTCAAAGACCGCCAATTTCATCGGGATGGAGCGCTCAGCACTCCATCGCAAGCTCAAGCTGCTCGGTATGGTTGATCGGCGCGAGGACGAGGAAACAGAGGCCGAAGTTTGAGCATTTACCATAAGCCCATATCGGGATAGCTTACTTGATTGTTACCGGCTCGATTCGTTGCTTCTGCAAAGTTCGGCCAGATTGCGGAGTGCATAAGCGCCCGCCAATAAAATGGAGACGCACATGTCTGAACGTACTCTTACCGCGCGCGCGCGCGCCGCAAAGATCGAAGCCGAGGGCGACGAGGAAATCGCAACCACTGTGGTTAGCCTGGTCAGCGGGAAGGGCCAAAACCTTCAGGATCAGTTCCTTAATCTGCTCCGCAAGAACAAGGTTCCTGTAACCATGTTTCTGGTCAAGGGCGTGAAATTGCAGGGTATTGTTACCTGGTTTGACAATTTCTCGATCCTGCTGCGCCGCGATGGCCAGACCCAGCTGGTCTACAAACATGCCATCTCCACCATCATGCCGGGGCAGCCGATCGATGTGCGCCTGTTTGCAGCCGGGGCAGAGGCGGCCAAAAAGGTCCGCCTGCTGCAGGATGTGTTCCTGTCCAGCGTCCGCAATGCCGAGGTTCAGGTCACGATGTTCCTGGTCAACGGGGTGATGCTACAGGGCCGGGTGGCAGCCTATGATCTGTTCTGCATGCTGCTTGAGCGGGACGGTTATGTGCAGCTGGCCTACAAACATGCGGTTTCGACCATTCAGCCGGCCAGCCCGGTTGACCTTACCGGTGATTGGGACGGCGAAGAGGGCGGTGACGCCTGAGCAATTCTGACGAGCTGCAAGGCGAAGTTACCCGCGGTACGCGGGTAGTAGTCGTTTGCCCGGAACTGCGCGGGCGCGCAGCGCGAGGGCCGGGCGCAGGAGCCATCGATGACCAGGCGCGCGCTGAAGAGGCCAGAGGCCTGGCGCTGGCCATTGGATTGGTGGTCACCGACATACTGACCATCCCGATCCGCGAGGCGCGTGCCGCCACGCTGCTGGGCGAAGGCCAGATCGCCAACATCGCGATTGCCTGCACCCAGAGCGAGGCAGAGCTGGTGGTCATCGATGGAGCGCTGACAGCTATCCAGCAGCGCAACCTTGAGGAAAAGCTGAAGCGCAAGGTGATCGACCGGACCGGGCTGATCCTCGAAATCTTTGGCGAACGCGCAGCTACTGCCGAAGGACGGCTGCAGGTTGAGTTGGCGCATTTGGATTATCAGGCTGGACGGCTGGTCCGCAGCTGGACCCACCTTGAACGCCAGCGCGGCGGCTTCGGCTTTCTTGGCGGGCCGGGCGAAACCCAGATCGAGGCCGATCGCCGCCAGATCCGCGATCGGATGGCGCGGCTGCGCAAGGAACTGGAACAGGTCCGCCGCACCCGCGGATTGCATCGCTCTCGCCGTGAAAAAGCGCCATGGCCGGTTGTGGCACTGGTCGGCTATACCAATGCCGGCAAATCGACCCTGTTCAACCGGCTGACCGGCGCTGCGGTAATGGCCGAGGATCTGCTGTTCGCAACACTTGATCCTACCATGCGAGCAGTGCGCCTGCCGGGTCTCGACAAGGCGATCCTGTCTGACACAGTTGGCTTTATTTCGGATCTTCCAACCCAGCTCGTGGCCGCCTTTCGCGCCACGCTCGAAGAGGTAATGGCCGCCGATGTGATTGTGCATGTTCGCGATATCGCCAACCCCGATACTGCCGCGCAGAAGCATCAGGTGCTGCATGTGCTGGGCGAACTGGGACTGACCGATCCCGATGATGAGGGCGCGGAAGATGCCGGACCACGGATCCCGATCATCGAAGCATGGAACAAATGGGATCTGCTCGATCCGGAGCGCTCAACAGAACTTCGCGATCAGGTGGAACTGCATGAAGGCGAAGTTGTCGTCCCGATTTCAGCCTTAACCGGCCAGGGCTGCGAAGCGCTGCTC
>JAYVKX010000345.1:0-12107 GCA_043768005.1 Novosphingobium sp.
CGCAGACGCTGGCCAATCCGCCCACCGGGATGAAGCATGGCAAGATCGCTGTTGTTGAAGCGATTGCGGCAGGCCACCAGCGTCGCCAGCGCATCACCCAGCGCAATCGTCGCGATGGTCGATGCCATCGGCACCGCCTCAAGCGGGCCGCCTTCATCAACCACCGGAACGCTCAGGACATAATCAGCCTCTGTCCCAAGCGGGCTATGCGGCCGCGCGGTGATTGCAGTCACCACAATCGCATTCAGCCGCGCATAATGCAGCAGGGGTTCAAGCGCGCGCGTCGATCCCGAAACCGAAATTGCCACCAGCATATCGCCAGCGCACATCTTGCCCAGATCGCCATGCGCTGCATCGGCGGGATGGAGGAACAGTGCGGGCTTACCAACCGAAGCGAATGTCGAGGCAATCTTTCGCGCCGCAATCCCGGATTTACCCATGCCGGTAAACACGATCCGGCCCTTGCATTCGGCCAATTGGCAGGCAACCAGCAGCAGGGCCGGATCCAGCAAATCTTGCAGCTTGTGCAAGGCCGCAATCGCATTGGCCACGACCTGCCGGGCTGTTTCCAGTTCACCACGCGGTGGGTCCGCTGCGGCGATCTGTGTTGCCGATTGGCTATGACTGGCAATCAAGTGAAGTTCCCCATTCGGATATTTGCAGTGACGAGAGCGGACCCGGTATTGGATTTCAAGTCATTTCCGCTAGATGGATCAAATTGCTTGGCTGCATGTCTAGGCGATGTTGTGTCACAAAAACAGTTAGCGATTGGTCCGGATTGCCGGAATTTTGCTGAATAGAGCATGACGCGGCAAGCGGGTTGGGGCATGATCGTATCAACGATGGGGGGATGATAATTTTGCCATGTTCGTGATTGCCGGGCCTTGCGTGATTGAAAGCGAAGCTGCAGCGCTGTTCGCGGCTGAGCAACTGGCCGGTATCGCTGCACGGCTGGGTATCCGCCTGATCTACAAGTCTTCCTTTGATAAGGCGAACCGTACCTCGCCCTCATCCCCGCGCGGTCCGGGGATTGCGCGCGGGCTGCAAATCCTTGAGCGTGTCCGCAACGAAACCGGGCTGGAAGTGCTGACCGATATTCATGAGGTAGCCCAGGTGGCTGAGGCGGCGGCAGTGGTCGATGTGCTGCAGATCCCGGCGTTCCTCTCGCGCCAGACCGATCTGATCCAGGCCGCGATCGCCACGAACAAGCCGGTCAACGTCAAGAAAGGCCAGTTCATGGCCCCCGAAGACATGCGCCATGTCGTGGCCAAAGCCGCCGCCGCCATGCCCCCGGGCAGCGATGTGTCCCGGCATTTGTGGTTGTGCGAACGGGGCACAAGCTTTGGCCATCGCGATCTGGTGGTCGATATGCGCGGGTTGGAGACGATGCGCGGGTTTGGTTGTCCGGTGATCTTCGATGCCTCGCATTCGGTTCAGCAACCGGGTGCAGCTGGTGCCACCAGCGGCGGACAGCGCCAGCATATCCCGGTTCTCGCCCGGGCCGCAGTGGCCGCCGGGGTGGATGGGCTGTTTATCGAAACCCATCCTGATCCTGCCAATGCCCTGTCGGATGCGGCGACCGTCTGGCCACTTGATCAGCTGGAAGGATTGCTGGCCCGGCTGATCGAGATTGACCAGGTGGTTCAACCACTTGCGAAAATCTGAGCCAGCGACAGTCCGTTATGGCTAACCGACATTTCCTTTTTCTTCAGGGCCTGCCCGGCCCATCGATGCGCTGGATCGCGAAGGCGCTGGAGCAGGATGGTCACCTGATAAGCCGGATCAACTGCAATGGCGGCGATCTGGCAGACTGGGGCTGGCGCGGGGTTGCTTATCGCGGCAGCGACGCCGCCTTTGGTGCGTGGCTGACCAAACATTGCCGCACCATTGGCGTGACCGACATGGTACTATTTGGCGATATGCGCCCGCTGCATAGCGCCGCGATTGCCTCTGCCCTAGACGCGGTTCTTGACGTGCATGTGCTGGAGGAGGGCTATCTGCGGCCAAACAGCGTAACTATCGAGTGCTGGCGGGGCGGGCTGCCCTGGCAATCCCCGCGTAGCCTGGCCGATTGCATTGCCCGGGGCAGGGATTTCCCGCCAGAGTGCGATATCACCAGCCAGTTTTCACGCCGCTTGCGCGAAGCGATGGTCTATTGGTTGTGGACTATGCTGTTGACGCCACTGTTTCCGCATTACCGCAGCCACCGCCCGCTGTCCGCGCCGCGTGAAGCACTGTTCTGGGTCCGCCGGGCGATCTGGCGCAGGCGTGAAAAGCGGCAAAGCCGCACTGTGCTAACCGCATTGGCCGAAACACCGTTTTTCCTGTTTCCCCTGCAGCTTGATGGCGATGCGCAGCTGTTGCACCGATCCCGGTTCGCCACGATGGCGGCGGCGACTGATGAGATTTTGAACAGTTTTGCCCGCGCCGCACCGCGTGAGGCAGCACTATTGATCAAGCGCCATCCGTTCGATCCGGATATGCCCGGCTGGCGCAGATTGATCAGCGATGCAGCCAAGCGGCTGGGGATCGGGGCCCGCGTCCATTTCGTGGAGTTTGCCGATTTAGAAGCGCTGCTTGACCGGTGCCTTGGCGTAATCACCGTCAATAGCACGGTGGGCGGGCTGGCACTGCGCCGAGGTAAGCCGGTCCATGCCATCGGCGCAGCGCTTTACACCATCCCCGGTTTGGCAAGCCTTGGCAGCCCTGATGGGTTCTGGTCTGCACCTGCGTTGGTGGAGCCTGGTGTATTCGATCAGTTCAGCCGGGCGCTGCATGCCGAATGCTTGATTAACGCCGGGTTCCACAGCTGCGATGGATTAGCCCGGTTGGCTAGGCATGGTGCCGCCCGGCTGGTTAATCCGCCGTGTTGAAGCGCGATATAGTCCTCGATCTCAGCCGCTTATTGTGGCGCGCGCGCTTTGCCACACCCAGCGGGATAGACCGGGTAGAACGCGCCTATGCCGGGTATTTTCTTGGCCAGACGAAGCGGAAAGTGCGCTTTGTCGCCCGGATGGGCCCGATGGGCGCGCGCGAGATTCCTGCGGAAAGCCTCGGTTTGTTTCTTCAGGGGCTGGATGCGCTGTGGGCCGGGCCTGCCGAAGTGGGGGAGCGAGCATTGATCGCCCGGCTGGTTGCGGCCAGCCGAAGGTTCCGGGCGCGGGCCCCGCGCCTCGCCATCATCCCCTCGCACCAGAACTGGCACCGCCGCAGCTGGCTGGAAGAGCTGCGCGGGCGGGATGGCAAGCTTGTGCTGTTCCTTCACGATACCATTCCAGCCGATTACCCCGAATATGCCCGTTCCGGCGGCGCAGAACGGCATGAGCAGCGGCTGCGAAATGGCCTGGGCGTGGCCGATGGCTTCATCGTCAATTCCGCCGCGACGCTGCAATCGCTGGGACGCTACGTCCTGCCGGGCCAGCCGCAGCCGCTGGCCGTGATCGCCCCGATCGGGTTGGACGCCTTGCCGCCGCCCGCCGCCGCGCCTGCCTTGCCTGACCGGCCCTATTTCGTCTGCGTTGGCACTATCGAGCCGCGCAAGAACCATTTGCTGCTGCTCCACCTCTGGCGGCAGCTGGGCGAAACGATGGCCGAGCGTGCGCCCGCGCTGGTGATCATCGGGCGGCGCGGCTGGGAGAACGAGAATATCATCGATCTGCTCGATCGCAGCCGCGCCCTCAAAGGGCTGGTTCATGAGTTCAATGCACTGGGCGATGCGCAGCTTTCAGCCTATGTTCGCGGTGCGCGGGCCTTGCTGATGCCAAGCTTTGCCGAAGGCTTCGGCATGCCGGTGAGCGAGGCGCTGGCGGCAGGCACCCCGGTGATCGCTGCTGATCTTCCGGTGTTTCGCGAAACCGCAGGCGATGTCCCGCTTTACCTCGATCCGCTTGACGGGCCGGGCTGGAAGCAGGCAATCCTTGATTATTCCCAGCCGGATTCGCCGCTGCGCGCGGCGCAGTGCGGGCTGATGCAGGCCTGGCAACCGCCGCGCTGGCTCGATCACTTTGCCCGAATGCAAACCTTTCTGGATCAGCTTGATCGATGAATTTGACCACTGAAATGCGCAGCATCAGCATTCAAGCCGATGTGATCGGAGCGCTGATCATGCGCGAACTGCACACCAGATTTGGGCGGGAGAACATCGGCTATCTGTGGATTTTCGCCGAACCTATGCTGCTAGCAGTAACCGTCGGCGCATTTCATGCGCGGCAGGCGGTGCCGATTGCAGGCGGCATAAGGTCGATCCCATTCGCCATCGCGGGTTATACGCTGTTCATCCTGTTCCGTTCGATGGTCTCGCGCGCGGAAACGTTGCTCGAAGCCAACCGCCCGCTGCTCAACCACCGGCGGGTGACTATTCTTGATATGCTGATTGCGCGGGCGCTGCTGGAAGTAGCCAGTACGATCATGGTGCTAACTCTGCTGCTTGGCGCGACATGGCTACTCGATTATTTTGATGGGCCTGCAGATTTGCTGAAGATCGCCGGGGCAGTGGCTCTAATCGCGTGGTTTTCCTTTGCCCTGTCGCTGATTGTTACAACATTGTCGCATGAAAGCCCGATGGCCGGGCGATTGATCCACCCGATGCTCTATCTGTCGATGCCGCTGTCGGGTGCGTTCTTTGCGATGGTCTGGCTGCCGGAAAGCCTGCGCGATATATTGATCTGGGTGCCAACCGTGCCGATGTTCGAACTGCTGCGCCGGGGCATGTTTGCGGGCTATCCCGCGACCTATGCCGGCCTTGCCTACCCGATCGCGATTTGCGGCATACTCACACTGATCGGATTGGCCGGATTGCGCATGCTGCGCTCTCGGGTACAGATCGCCTGATGATGACCGAAATCGAGAATCCCCTAAACCGTGGCGGCCGCAGACTTAGCCGAGGCCGCGCCTTCCTGCTGCTGGTCATCCTGCCAACGCTGCTGGTGCTGCTGTATCAGTTGCTGATCGCCAGCCCACAGTATGAATCGCGCACTGAATACATGATCCGCGGGCTTCAGCCAGAACCACGCGCGGCAGGCGGACTGACCGAGCTGCTGGGCGGCGCGCAAGGCGTTACGGCTCGCGAAGCAGGCGCGATCAAGGACTATCTGTTGTCCCCCGATGCGCTTGCCGCGTTAGGGACGCGCGGGATCGATGTAACTGCGCTGTATAACCGCAAGGACGCGGATATTTTCTCGCGGTTGCGCTTTGCCCAGCCTCGCGCTGAAACGCTGCTCAGCTACTACCGGGATCATGTCGCGGTTGATTTCGCCAAAGAAGAGGGCACCACCAAGCTTAGCGTCCGGGCCTTCTCCCCGCAGGACGCGCGCAAACTTGCTGCTGCGCTGGTTGCGCTGGGCGAAGCGCAAGTTAACGTCTTCAACCAGCGCGCGGTTGAAACCGGGATTGCGCTGGCCGGGCAGGATCTGGCCAAGGCAGAGGCGGAAATGATCCGCATCCAGGGCGAGCTGACCGGATTTCGCGATATTACCGGCGATATCGATCCCGCCCGCAACAGCGAGGGTGAGGGCCAGCAGCAGCGCCAACTTGATGCGCAGCTGGCCCGCGAACGCGCCTTACTGGCCAGCATGGGGCAGTTCCTTACCGGTGAAAGCCCTCAAATGGCGGTGCAGCGTAGTCGGGTTACCGCGCTGGAAGCCGAGACGGCCAGACTGGATGCCAAGCTGACCGGGGCGCCCGGTGCCATCTCGCGCCGCCTTGCCGCCTTCGAACAGCTAAAATTGCAGCAGGATTTTTCCGCCAAACGCTATCAGGCCGCCCGCGCCTCGCTCGATAACGCGAAAGAGCAGGCGGGCAAGCAGCAGCTGTTCTTTGTCGAGGTGATCAAGCCGAACCTACCCGAAAAGCCTGATCGTCCGCGGCCGTGGCGCACAGCGCTGGCCTTGCTGGTAGGTCTTTCAGTGGCGTTTTCGATTGGCTGGCTGATCCTGGCCGGGATCCGCGAGCATGAAGCGGTCTGACCGTCAGACGACCGCGCTGAAATGCTGGTCGATCGCCTCCTCGATGCTCTCGAACACGATCAGCCGGTTATCGCGCACCACCGCGCCGTTGATACAATATTCGCGTAATGTATGGGGATCATGGCTGACCATAACCAAAGTGCCGTTCTTGCGCCGCTCAATCAGCGCATCATGGCAGCGCAGCCGAAACCGCGCATCGCCCGCAGCGGTAATTTCATCGACCAGATAGCAGTCAAAATCCACCGCCAGCGATACAGCAAACGCCAGCCGCGCCATCATTCCAGCCGAATAGGTCCGGATCGGCATGCCAAGATATGTGCCCAGTTCCGCAAAATCATCAACGAAATCCAGCGTTTCGGCAATCGGGCGGCCATAAATCCGGGCGATGAAGCGGATATTATCAGCCCCGGTCAGGCTTGATTGGAACGCGCTGGAATAACCCAGCGGCCAGGATACTGTCATGGACCGCTCGATCGCTCCGCTGCCGGGTTGTTCAACCCCGGCGATCAACCGCAGCAACGTGGATTTGCCCGCACCATTATGCCCGCAAATACCGATGGCATCGCCGCGCTGCAACGTGAAGTTGACATCACGCAGGATGGTCCGCGGGCCGGTGCGGGTCTGATAGGATTTGGAAACACCGGAAAACGCGATCATGGCTGTCTGGTAAGCGCAGGATATCTTCTTGCCAAGTCAGCCGATTTTCGGTCAACGAGTTGGGTTATCGCGCGCCTGCGCTAACCGACCTGAAGGACCTGGATATCGAACCGCGCCGTATCCTGATCGATGGCTTCAACCTGGCCCTGCCGCGCGGCACCGGGGTTGCGACCTATGGCTATAGCCTGGCACTGGCGGGCAAGGCGATGGGGCTTGATGTCGATGCGATTTACGGCCTGCGCGCGCCGTTCAACCGGCGTCTGCGCGAAATCATGTTCTACGAATCGCTCGGCGGTGAACATCAGACGATCCCTCCCCGGCGCGGCTGGAACCTGCCACGCGTGCGTGAGCTTTCGTTGCTGGTCCGCCCCAAGACCGCGCGACAGATCCCGACCAATGGCAATGTGATTTCCGATCAGTTCAAGCATCGGCTGCCGCCATTTGACCGCATCTTCACCTCGCCTGATCTGTTCGAGCAAGCCCATCGCCACTTCAAGCGCTTTGGGCTGTTTTTGCCGCTGCGTGTACCCAACCCTCCCGAGATCGCGCATTGGACCTATCCCCTGCCGGTCTGGCTGGTTGGCGCAAAGAACGTCTATACGCTGCATGATCTGGTGCCGCTGCGGCTGCCGTTTGCCAGCCTCGACAACAAGCGCAGCTATTACAAGCTGATCCGCGCCTGCGTGCAAAAGGCCGATCAGATTTGCACGGTATCGGATGCCAGCCGCGATGATATCGTCCGCCAGTTTCCGCGCGCGGCAAAGAAGATCACCAACACCTATCAGGCCGTGCGGATTGCACCTGCAGTGCTGGAGCAGCCCGATGCCGCGGTTGAGGCATCGCTGCGCAGCATCTTCAACCTGCCCTACAAGGGCTATTTCATGTTCTTCGGCGCAGTTGAGCCCAAGAAGAATGTCGCACGGCTGATCGAGGCCTATCTCTCACTCGCCACCAGCACGCCGTTGGTGATCGTCGGCACAAGGGCCTGGGGCAGCGAGACCGAGCTGCGCTTGCTTCAGCGCGACGAGCTTCAACCGCTGAAGGCAATCTTCCGCAATATTCGCCGGATCGATTATCTCCCGCGCAATTTGCTGTTCACGCTGGTCCGCGGGGCCAAAGCGGTGGCATTTCCATCGCTTTATGAAGGCTTCGGCTTGCCCGCGCTGGAGGCGATGATGCTGGGAACGCCAGTGCTGACCAGCAACACCTCATCACTGCCAGAGGTTGTGGGCGATGCCGCGCTGACCGTCGACCCCTATGACGTGCGGGCGATCGCGGCAGGGTTGCGCGCGCTTGACGAAGATGCAGAGCTGCGCGCAAGGCTATCGCAGGCCGGGCGCGAGCAGGCGCGGCTGTTCACCATGGATCGCTATCAGGACCGGTTGCGCGCGATGTATGAAGGGATACTCAAATGATCGCCCGCCGCCATCTGGCCCCGGTATTGCTGGCGCTCGTCCTGCTGAGCCTTAGTGGCTGCGCGGCACTACCCTCTGCCGCGCCAACCTCGCGCCAGATCGTCAGTAACCTGAAGGCTGGCGAGGCCGAGGTGATCGAGATCGTGCCTGGCACAATATCGGGTGATGCGGCGATGCAGGCACCGCTGCTGCCCTGGATGATCGGCGATGGGCTGGGCGCAAATGACCGATTTGTGCCAGGTGACGGACTGACCATTACCGCCTATGAAATCGGCTATCCGTTGTTCGGCTCGCTTGCCGGCAGCGAAGCGGCCAGCACTGGCCCGAATGCAACCGCGCGCAGCTTTCCTGCGATCAGCGTACCAGAAGATGGCGCCATCGAATTTCCCTATGCCGGAAAGCTCCGCGTCGCCGGGCTATCCCCCGATGAGGTTTCCCGCCAGCTCGAAGCGCGGCTGCGCAGCAAGAGCCGGTTCATCCAGATCCTGGTCACCGCGCAGCCCGGCCCTGGTCGGGCGGCGCTGCTGTCGGGCGATGTGGCACGGCCGGGCCGGGTCGCGCTCAGCCCTGCGCGCGAACGGCTACTCGATGTCATCGCCCTTGCTGGCGGCCCGATCCCCCGCCGGGCAGATACGATCGTGCGGCTGACCCGCGGCGCTGCGGCGGGCGAGCTGCGGCTGGACGAGGTTTCCGCCGATGGATCGCAGAATGTCGTGCTAGCCCCGGGTGACCGGGTTGAGCTGGCGCGCAGCACCCGCACCCTGACTGTGCTGGGTGCGGCCCAAAAAGTGACCGAAGTGCCATTTGACAGCGCCGCGTTGACCCTGAGCGAAGCGCTGGCCCGCGCTGGTGGCCCGCTCGATGACAAGGCCGATGCGCGCGGCGTGTTCATTTTCCGTTATGAAACGCGGCTTCGCGGCGGTGAAACTGTGCTGCAGCCGGTGATCTACCGGCTCAATCTGCTTGATCCGGCCAGCTATTTTGCCGCTCAGCGGTTTCAGATGCGCGCCAAGGACGTGATGTTGATTGCCAATGCGCAGTCCAATCAGGTCGCCAAATTCATTCAGATGGTCAACCAGTTGGCGACGCCGGTGCTTAGTGTTGACCTGCTCACCCGTCCCTGAAATGAACGGCAATACCCCGAATTTGGCGTGCCTGTCAGGAATTGCGCCGTGGAAACGGGCACGGATGCAGGCGATGTTCGGCGGATCGCCGATTGCCCGCGATGCGGCTTCAGCAATCCGGCTGGCCCGGCAACGCGGCGGGGCCATCGCCTATTGGGCATCGCGCATGCCGCCGGGGCTGGATATTCAGGCCGCCGGCGCTGGCATTCCGCTATGGTCGATCGAGGATGGGTTCATCCGCTCGGCCGGGCTGGGTGCCGCTCTGACCCAGCCATGTTCGGTTACGCTGGATAGCCGGACAGCCCATTATGACGCCTCACGCCCTTCAGACCTTGAGATGTTGTTGCAAACGCGGATATTCCCGCCAGCCGAGCTTTCCCGGGCCGAGGTGTTGATCGCGCGGATCCGGCAGGGCGGTTTCACCAAATATAATCTGGCCGGAACCGCGCCGGATTTGCCGCAGGACCGCCGCATCGTTGTTGTACTGGGGCAAGTTGATGATGATCTTTCGGTGAGGCTTGGCGGCTGCGGCGAGACTGTAGCGGGCATGATCAAGCAGGTCCGCCGTGCTGAACCCGGTGCCTTTATCGTATTTAAGCCGCACCCCGATGTTGTTTCGGGATTGCGCCGGGGATTGGCCACGGCCGCGGTTGATGCGGTACTGCCCGGGGCCAGCCTGACCGCGCTGTTCGAGCGCGCCGATAGCGTCCATGTGCTGACCTCACTAGGTGGTTTTGAAGCGCTGCTGCGCGGACGGGCGGTGGTGGTCCACGGCCAGCCGTTCTATTCCGGCTGGGGTTTGACCCACGATCTTCGCCCCCATCCCCGGCGCACCCGAACGCTCGCTCTGGCAGAGTTGATTGCCGGTGCGCTGATCAACTATCCGGTCTATTACCATCCCAAAGCCAAGCGGCGTTGTACGATCGAGGAATTGCTGGATCATATGGAACAGATCGGACCGGCAACAGTGCCGGGATGGATCGCCCGCTGGGCCGGGTTGGCGGCAGGCCAGCTCGGCCGGCGCAGAACAGCGAATTGAGAGGATTGCAGAGCAGTGCAGCAAATGCCCATTTATGACATCTGGCGGATCCTCAATCGTCCTACGCATGAATCCGAGGCCGAGATTCGCGCCCTGTGCCAAAGCGCCTATCTTGGCGATCATGAGGCGCTGTGTCGGATTCTGGGGCGGTACAAGATGTATGTCGATACCCGCGATATCGGGATCGCCAGCCATCTGATGCTGGAAGGCTATTGGGAGATGTGGGTCACTGCAGCGATGATGCGCTGTGTGCGGCGCGGATCAGTGGTGGCCGATATTGGCGCAAACCTTGGTTATTTCACGCTGCTGCTGGCCGATCTGACTGGGGCGAAGGGCCGGGTCTTGTCGTTCGAGCCGAACCCCAACCTTGCCCGGCTGCTGCGCAAGAGCATCGCGGTCAACGGCTTCAAGGGGCATACCGATTTCTATTCCATGGGGCTTGGTGCGCGCAAGGGCAGCTCTGCGATGGAAGTGATGATCGAGCAGCCCGGCGGCGGACGGATGATCGATAGCGACAAGAACAGCCTGCGCGCCGCGCGCCGTAAAGCCGATCAGCCCGGTGCCGATCCAGCTGTGGGAGATGCGCTGGTGCAGATCGGCCGGTTTGATGCGATCAAACATGCCAAGAACGTTGAATTCATCAAAATGGATGTCGAAGGCTTTGAACCGCAGGTCTGGGCCGGGATGACCAAGATCCTCAAGCGCAAACGGCCGCTGACGATCTTCATGGAATTTACCGTTGGGCGGCTGGCGGATCCGGCCGGGTTCCTAGAAAAAATCCTCTCCCATGGTTTCTCGCTTGAGATCATCTCGCTGGGGCAAGGGATCATCCCTGTCAGCCGCGAGACGATCCTCAATGGCCCGCGCGATGTCGATCATATGCTGGTGTTCCGGCGTTGAGCGGGCATCAGCCCATCAGATAAACATATCCGCATGGAGCGGCGATAGTCCTTCGCCATCGGATCTGACTGCTTCAGGAAAGAATACGGGGGCAGAAGCAAAGATGAAATCGACGGCGGTCAGTGCGTTCATGGTTACATGGTGCAGCACGATCAGATCGCCATTGCCAAGGTCAATCGCACCGACATCGCCGTTCTGGACGAAGTGTGCCTTCAATTCGGTAAAATTGGCGTAGAATCCATTGAGCTGGATGTGATCCTGTCCCGAGGTGAAATCGCCGATCACATCGCCGCCCGTGCCCGCTGCAAACACAAATGTATCGTTGCCCGCCTCGCCAAACAGCACATCGCCGCCGCCCATACCGTTCAAAATGTCGTTGCCCAGCCCGCCCAACAGCCAGTTGCCCGAAGCGCTGCCGGTCAGCACATTGTCCAGTTCGTTACCCACCCCGAAGGCGGTGGTTCCTTCAAGGATCAAATTCTCCACATTGGCATAGAGATAGACCCCGGCGTTGGGTACGGTGACATTGGCATGGACGGTGTCAATCCCGCCGCCGACCGCTTCAAAGGTCAGGTCATCGCCGGTATCGACCCAGTAAATGTCATCGCCCGCGCCGCCATCGAGCAGATCATAGTCGGGGTTGGCCTGGCCCGAAATCGCATAAAGCGTATCGTTCCCTGCTCCGCCGACCAGAATATCGGTGTCGAAGCTGGTCCCGCCATCGAGATAGTCATCGCCGTCCTCGCCATAGATCGCATCGGCATCCGCCCCGCCATACAGGCTGTCGTTACCTGTCCCGCCAACCAGATAATCGACCCCGGCATCACCATAGAGATTGTCCGCCCCATCCTCGCCAAACAGGCTGTCGACCGCACCGCCGCCATGCAGCTCGTCATTTCCGGCTCCGCCGATCAGCAGGTTGGAGGCAGCATTGCCGGTGATGAGATTGGCCAGCTCATTGCCCACGCCATAAAAACCGGCCGACAGCGTCAGATTTTCGACATTGGCA
>JAYVKX010000346.1:0-2546 GCA_043768005.1 Novosphingobium sp.
GCAATCGCCGCTTCCGCTATCCGGTTCGCGCCATAACCACCACGCGCGAACCACACCGCGTCAAACGCCGGGTCATTGGCACATTCAAGAAAGGCGCTGAGGCGCAGCGCATCCGGTCCGGCAAAATGGCCATCGATCTGGCAGCATTGCGGATGAATATGCAGTTCGATCCCCGGAAACTCTGCCGCCGCCAGCGCCGATACGCGCAAGGCATCCTGATGGGGGAACGGCGTCGATGGGGCGCAGATGGCAATTCGGATCATGGCTCACCCTAACCCGGTTGTCATAGCAGGCAAGGCCGGATACCCGAAGCTGCATGACCAACCTCACCTCTCATCCCTGGTTCTTCTGCGGCATCGGCGGATCGGGGATGCTGCCCCTCGCCCTGATCCTGCACGGCCAGGGTGCCGAAATCGCCGGGTCTGACCGCAGCCGGGATCAGGGCCGCAGTCCTGAGAAATTCACCTGGCTGGAAAGCCTTGGCTTCAAGCTGTTCCCACAAGACGGCAGCGGAATTTCCAGCGCCGAGCAAACACTGGTTGCCTCTGCCGCTGTCGAGGACACCGTGCCGGAAATGATCCGCGCCCGCGAACTCAGCTGCCCGCGGATGAGCCGCGCGGAGCTGCTCGCCACGCTGTTCAACGCGGCATCGCTGGGCATCGCCATCGGCGGGACCAGCGGCAAAAGCACCGTGACCGGGATGATCGGCTGGATCATGACGGTGGTGGGCCGCGATCCCACGATCATGAACGGCGCGGTGATGAAAAATTTCGTTGCCGAGGACGCGCCCTTCGCCAGTGCGCGGGTTGGCCAGGGCGGTGTATTCGTCAGCGAAGTCGATGAAAGCGATGGGTCAATCGCGCTCTACCAACCTCGCGTGGCGGTGCTGGGCAATGTCAGCCTCGATCACAAGAGCCTTGAAGAACTGCGCGAATTGTTCGGCGATTTTCTTGGTGCGGCAGGTGTAGGCGCAATCAATCTTGATGATGGCGAAACCGCCGCGCTGGCTTCCCGCGCTCGCTCATTGGTAACGTTCGGGATTGAAAGCGCGGCGGCAATGATCGGGGTTGGCCCCGGCAGCATCAGCGAAGGCCCAACCTCGCTGGCCGCAACGATCCTCGACCGCCGCGATTACACCACTCACGCGCTGTCGCTCAAAGTTCCTGGCCGTCACAACCTTGCCAATGCTCTGGCGGCGATTGCCGGGGTCAATGCTGCAGGCGTCCCCGTTGCCGAAGCTGTGGCCGCGCTCGCCGGCTTCAACGGCCTCGCCCGCAGGTTCGACATTGTCGGCACCAGCCCGTCCGGCATCACCGTGATCGATGATTTTGGCCACAACCCGGACAAGGTTTCCGCCACGCTCGATACGCTCAAAGTCCACACCGGGCGGGTGATCGCCTGCTTCCAGCCCCACGGTTATGGCCCGCTGCGCCAGATGGGTGCGGAACTGGCCGAGGTGTTCACCCGCAAGCTTGACCCCGATGATCTGATCATACTGTGCGATCCGGTTTATTTTGGCGGAACTGTGGATCGCAGCGAGGGGAGCGAGCGGATTGTCGCGCTGATCGAGGCGGCGGGCGGAAACGCAGAATATATCGCCGCGCGCGGGGATTGCGGCGCACGGATCGTTGAACTCGCCCGCCCCGGCGATCGCATCGTCATCATGGGCGCGCGGGACGACACGCTGACGGTTTTCGCAAGGGATTTGTTGGCGCGACTAGAATAGGCGACCAAGATGTGGCTCCTGGTCGGCGCGAACCAAACGCCGATTGGTTTGACTCTGCCACCCAACCGGAGGAAAACTTGGCTATAATCAGTTCTTGTGGAGGACGATATGCGAGTCGCTTCGGTTTTCGACCTGTTCATTTGCACACTGCTCTGCGGCACTTCGGTGGCCGCCGAAGTACCGCCTGCGCATGGCAGTTGCAAAGTACGACAAGCGATCAAACTCGGGCAGAAGGCCGCCATAACCCTCGCCGATGGGCGCGTACTCGGCTGGGAAACTAGTGGCCCTGCGCTAACCCTGCGCGGATCGCGGTCGCCCAAGAAGACTATCGTGATCCAGGCTGGACCACCCTACAATACGCAACTTGACGGGGACTGCCTGAAGTCGGGCTCATACATTTATCTCGCAACATCCAAAAAAGTCGCGGACGCACGCTATCTTATTGCCGATGCGCGTGTCGATGCTGCCCAGGTGCCGATCGATCCAAAGTATGCGCCGCCATTCGAACCGGCCAATTTCTTCATCGAGAAACTGCCCGGCAGCTCGGTCGGAGAAGAAATTCGCACTGGAGACCGGTTCCGGATTCGCGGAGTCGCTCACGATTACTGGCTGGTCGCACCGGCAGGTGCAGCGGCGGGCCAAAAGGTTCTGCTTTCCCAGGACATCAACCAGGCGACCGCCTGGACCATCGCGCCAGAATATTCTGCCGACGGTGAAAATAACGGACAACCAAACATTCCCTCACCTTCTCCTGGCTATTAGGGCCAGAACCCGCCCGCGCTTGCATTCCGCCCAAAACCCGCTATGCGCGCCACTTCTC
>JAYVKX010000347.1:0-3300 GCA_043768005.1 Novosphingobium sp.
CTCGAGTCCGATCTGGTCGCCGCAAATATGGAGCATGTTGAAGCGCGCATCGCTGATCGCCCCGAGCAGGCGTAGATCGTATTTTCGCCCAAATTCCGCATAAAATTCCGGCGGGCAGGCCTTTTGCGATGTCCATTTGAGTGGCGCGTAGAAAATCCCCGAAACGCCCGCTTCCAGGAGTGCGCGGGCATGGGCGATCAGCGTCTCGGTTACGTGTTCGAGCAAGCCGTGCAACTGCTCGGGCGCTTGTTTCGCCATGGCGATCAGTTCGATCCCGCGGATGCCGGTCAGCAGTCCTGCAACCGCTAACGGCGAGAAGACCGTAGCGAGCGTATCGACTTCGCCGCCGATTTCGCTGACCACCCGCCGAACAGCCTCAAGGTGCTCAAGAAACGCAGGGTGATCGGGGGACGCTGCGGGAACCAGCGCGAGATCGGCGGGCCCGTGTACGACATGGCTTGTCTCGGTAGGAAAGGCCTGTGTCACCGGCGGCTCGTAGCGGTTACCCCAAGGTTCGGCATAGATGGTCCAGCGCGGATTGATCTTCACAAAGTCATAGCCATAACGGCGATACAATCGAACGGTCTCGTCGGCCAAATCAGCAGCGCTCCATTCGCGCAGGAAATTGTGGCCCCAGATCGAAACCGGCAGGCGGTCTGGCGTTTCGCCAGCGAGCACGGCGGCGATCCGTTCTTTGCGGGTGAGGATTTTCCGGCCGGACATTGGATTGTTCTCCATTTTCAGCTTAACGCTGGCGCAAACTTGGCGATCAACTCCTGCTTGTAGACTTTGCCAGTGGCGTGGCGCGGAAAGTCTTGCTCGAATTCGATGGCCTTGGGGGTTTTGACCGGACCCAGCCGGTCGCGCACGAATGTCCGCAGGCTGGCCTTCAACGCATCCGTGGGTTGGACACTGTCGACCAGTTGGACAATTGCTACGGCGATCTGGCCGAATTCGTCGTTGGGGATACCGATGACCGCGACATCGCTAATCTCAGGATGCTCCAGCAATACGGATTCGACCTCCTGCGGATAGATGTTCACGCCGCCAGAGATGATGGTGAAGTGCTTGCGATCGGTCAGATAGAGATATCCGTCGGCATCAAGATAGCCGATATCGCCGAATGTTCGCCAACCCTGCCTACTGGTGATGCTTTTGGTCTTTTCCGATTCCTTCCAATACTCGAATGCGGTGTCGGACTCGAAATAGATGTCGCCGATCTCACCTGGACCAAGTTCATTGCCGGCGGCATTGAGGATGTGAACTTTGCAACCCAATGGCCTGCCGACGGAACCTGGGTGCGCCAACCATTCCGCTGAAGTGATGTGGGTCGAGCCGATACCCTCGCTGCCCGAATAATACTCATCGAGGATAGGGCCCCACCATTCGATCATCTGGCGTTTGACGTGCACGGGGCACGGCGCGGCACCATGGATTGCGTGACGGTGCGCGTTCAGTCCAGCGGGAGAACGCGCAGACTCTGGCTGTTGCAGCATGCGGTGAAACATCGTCGGCACCCACAGGCTGTGCGTGCATTCGAAGCTGCCGAGTTCCTCGATGCTCTGCACCGCGTCGAACTGAGCGGGAACGACGAGCGTTGCCCCGTTGTGCAGGGCTGCATTGGCGAACCGGTGCGGCGCAGCATGATAAAGCGGGCAAGGCGAATAGAAGACCGCGCCAACCCCAACGCCGTAGGCTGAGGCGACCCCCACGTTGACCGGATCGACCGCATCGAAGTCGCCCACAAGAAGCGCCTTGCGAACACCCTTGGGCCGACCTGTCGTTCCCGAACTGTAGAGCATCTCCCGCCCCCGGCTTGGCTGAGGCGGCAGGGTGCCGGGCTGCTGGGCCTGAAGCGCTGTCCAGTCAGGGTAGTTGTGGGCCGCAATGTCGATCAGGCAAAGATGGCCGGGCAAGGTCGCCAGGTCATCAGGCTTTTCCGCTGCAAAGCAGCCGGAGGACATGATCGTCACTTTCGCCTGCGCGTCTTCCAAGATATAGGCCAGATCGCCGATGGAAAGTTTGGTCGAAAGCAGAACATAGAACAGGCCCAGGCGCTGCGCGGCCAGCATGAGGGTTAGGAATTCCGGCCGGTTGACGATCGAGATACCGATGCAGTCGCCGCGGCAAAGTCCCATCGAAAGCAAGGCATTGGCCGCACGATTGGTGGCCGATTCCAATTCCCCAAACGTCAGGGTTTGTCCGGTCGCGGGAAAGATCGTAGCGATACGGTTTGGGTCGGCCGCCGCAAACGCGCTTACATGATACACGGTCTTTGTCCTTTGTTCTGGCAAATGGTCCCCATCATCGGGCGAAACCGTCGATCTGCATGGCAAGCCGAGCCTCGCGGTATTGCGCTTCAAGCAAATCAACAATCTCGGCGGCGCTTTCTTGTGCGTCGATCGACCCGCAGCCATGGCCGCAACCCCGGATATCTTTCCAGATCTTGATTTCACCGGTTTCGGTGCGTTGGTATTTTGCGGTTGCCGGACTGTATTTCGGCAGATTGTCAAGATCGAGACCTGCGTCGACCAGCGTCTGTTTGATGTAGTTGCCCGGGATACCAGTGAAGATATTGGTGTAGATGATATTCTCGGCCTTGCTTTCGACGACCTCTCGCTTGTGGACTTCCGCTGCACCGGATTCACGCGACGCAAGAAACCGCGTACCCAAATAGGCGAGGTCGGCGCCCATAGCTCGCGCCGCATAGACATCGCGTCCGGTGCTCATCGACCCGGCGAGGATAAGCACCCCATCAAAGAACTGCCGCACCTCATTGATCAGGGCAAACGGGCTACGGTCGCCGCCTTGCCCGCCGGCACCGGCACAGACCAGGATGAGCCCGTCAACGCCCATCGATGCTGCCTTGCGCGCATGGCGCAAATTCGTGACGTCGTGGAAAACCAGGCCGCCGTAGCTGTGCACTTCCTTGATGATCTCGGGCGGCGGGGCGCGCAGACTGCTGATGATAAGCGGCACCTGCTCGCGCACGATTGTCACCAGATCGGCTTCCCAACGGTCGTTCAATGCCCCCATGACCTGATTGACGCCGAATGGCGCAATGATGGCATCGGGATGGTCTGCGGCAGCTTCGGCAAGCCGCTCACGAATCTCGCAAATCCAGTCGATCAGCGTTTCCTGAGGCCTCGCGTTCAGCGCTGGAAAGGAACCGATAATTCCGCTCTTGCATTGCTCGACCACGAGATCGCGCGTTGATGCGATGAAGAGCGGAGAACCGATTATCGGCAAGCGAAGTTTGCCCTTGAATTGCGCTGGAATTGCCATGACTGGTTTGACTTT
>JAYVKX010000348.1:0-4365 GCA_043768005.1 Novosphingobium sp.
GCCAGATAGCCCGGCGCCAGAATGCCGCGATCATCCAGCCCATATAGCCGCGCCGTATCAAGGCACTGGCGCTTGACCGCATGTTCCAGCGTGATCCGCACCCCATCGCGTTCACGGACCCAATATTGCAGCATGAAAGTGGGCGAGGCGGCATCGCAGATCGTGCCGCAATGCGCGCCGCCATCGGACAGTGAATTAACGCAGTCATCGCTGTTTTGCAGCGCTTCGAGGAAATTGAGATTGCCATCTGCATAGTTGAGGATCGGGAAATAAATGAAGCCTTTGCCGTCATCCTTCATCAGCAGATCATAGGCATATTCAGCCCCGTCCACTCCGGCAGCAGCTGCCCGGGCCATGATGCTTTCGGACTGGGTTGGTTCATAGTTGAAATCCGGGTCCATCTCGAACTGGATGAACCAGCCGCCAGAGATAATCTTGTAAATCTCAACCACGTCACTGCCTTCGGGATAGGCATTGGCTTCCGCCAGCATCCGGGTCTTGAAGGCCGGATCCTTGAGCTGCGCCAGCTGTTGATCCCACGGCAGTTCGGCGATTTCATTGAAAGCCGGCTTGAAGCGGAACGGGTTGACGGTGCCCTGCCAGGCCATGATGATGCCATTGCCGCGCAGCGCAATCTGGGCGACGATATTGGCACCATTATCGTTCTGGGCGCGCATTTGCGCGATCTGCTCGTCCAGCGGCAGCTCTTTGGCGATTGATTGCAGCGCGGCAAATGTCACTGGCAGGCCGGTTTCGCGGCTGAGCGCGCCCATCCATTCAAACTCGTTCCATTCGCGCTTGAGGTCGCTGGCCATTTCAAACACACCGTAGCCGACCCGGCCCATCGCGCGGCCGATCTGGATCAGCTCTTCCGCAGTGGCGGTGGTACCAGGAACCAGTTCACCGTCGATCGATTTGTGCAGGATCGTCCGGCTGGTCGAAAACCCCAGCGCGCCCGCACGCAGCCCGACTTCGACAATCGCTGACATTTTTTCGATGTCGTCCGCCGTTGGCACAGCGCCCGGCTGTTCCCGATCACCCAGCACATAGGCGCGCACCGCACCGTGGGGGACATGGGTGCCAACATCGATGCTACGCGGCATTTCATCCAGCGCATCGAGATATTCGGGGAATGTTTCCCAGTTCCACTTCATCCCTTCGGCAAGGGCTGTGCCAGGAATATCTTCCACCCCTTCCATCAGGCTGATCAGCCATTCGTGCCGATCGGGAGCGGCCGGGGCAAAGCCAACCCCGCAATTGCCCATCACCACCGTGGTAACGCCGTGCCAGCTGGACGGGGCCATTTCCGCGTCCCAGGTCGCCTGGCCATCATAGTGGGTATGAATATCGACCCAGCCGGGGGAAACGACATTGCCGCCCGCGTCAATTTCCTGCGCGGCATCGCCATGGACCTTGCCAATGGCGGCAATCAGGCCATCCTTCACCGCAATATCGCCGGCAAAGCGCGGAGCCCCGGTGCCATCAACGATGGTGCCATTGCGGATGATTAGGTCGAATGAGGGCATGGTTCTCTCCGGTCTGATTAGTCGGAGAATGTCAGCGAATATCGCGTGAGTCGAGTTTAATCGATCGCTTAAATTGCACCGCGTGCCGCAATCATGGCGGCAATATCGACAAACTTCTCACGCGGGGCACCATCGCGGGCGCGGCTGACCTCGGCCTCCTCGATTTTCTTCCAGTCGCGAAAGGTAACGACATCAAGCTTGCGGGAGCTGGCCAGGTCATCAAGCCCGGCGCGGCCCGTTTTGCCGGTGCCGCCCCCCCCCAGTGCTCCGGACAAGTAGTCTTCGGCAATCTTTTCAACTACCGAGAACCCGTCTGGCCGGTTGGTGCCGATGGTCCCCGAAGGTCCGCGCCGCGCCCAGCCGACACAATACAGCCCGGGCAAGATCCGGCCCTCATCATTGGCAAAGCGCCCCGCGCTCTCTTCAAACGGCACCCCCGCAATCGGTGAGGTGCGATAGCCGATGCAGGTAATTATCAAACTGCAATCAATTACATAAGTCTCGCCCGTGCCGCTGGCTCGGCCATTGCTGTCGAGCGTGGTGCGTTCAACTTCGATGCCGGTAACATGGTCCTCGCCCAGAATGCAGCGCGGCGAGGCGAAGAAATCAAACTCGATTTCCTGGGCCTTGTCGCTGCGGAACGCTTCGGGGATCGCGGCAAAGCTGCGGAGATGATTGACCGACTTGCGTTGCCCCGGTTCAAGCAAGGCATCGTCACCCTCAGGCGGCAGATCGGCGGGATAGACGCGCGGGCAAGCGCGGGACAGATGGGCCAGTTCGCCCAGTTCCTTCGGTGTCATCGCAATCTGGTGCGGCCCGCGCCGCCCAAGGATGACGATCCGCTCGATCTTCGAGCCTGCAAGCGTGTGGAGGGCGTGGCCGACAATGTCGCTGCCTGCAAATTCATCCTGCGTCTTGGCCAGGATCCGCGCCACATCCAGCGCGACATTGCCATTGCCGATGATCACCGCCGCCTTGCCATCAAGCAGCGGGTTCAGCTTCGCAAACTGGGGATGGCCATTGTACCAGCCAACAAAGGCGGCGCTGCCGAACACATTGTCCAGCGCTTCGCCCGGAATTACGGCCGGCTTGTCATTCGGCGCGCCGGTTGCCAGCACCACCGCATCATATAGTCCCCGCAGCTCCGAGATCGAGATATCTGCGCCAATCGTGACATTGCCAACGAAGCGGACGTTGTCGGAGAGGGCAGTGCCTTCATAGCGTTTGGAGACACCCTTGATCGATTGGTGATCGGGGGCAACGCCGGTCCGGATCAGGCCGTAGGGCACAGGCAGCATATCGAAAATATCGACCCGAACCTCGTCCCCCCACAGTTTCTGGGCAGCTTCGGCGGTGTAATATCCGGCGGGGCCAGAGCCGATGATTGCAATATGGCGCATCAGGCAGCTCTCCTTGCCTTCGCCGTCGATCCGCCAAGAAAGCTGCGGAGACGGGCGACGGTCTGATCGATGTGGCTGAGTATGAACAGATGCCCGCCGCCTTCAACTACTTCCATCCGGCTGTCCGGGATCAGCGTGTTGAGGAGATGGCCATTGGCGGGCGGGACGATTTGGTCGTCAGCGCCCATAATGATCAGCGTTGGCTGGGTCAGGAAGGGCAGGGCAGGCGCGCTGGTCCAGCCAAGCATCGCCAGCAGCTGATAGGCCAATCCTTGCGGCGAAGGGATCTGGAAGCGGGTAATGTCCTTGCCCGCCACGCCGATAACGCCGCCATAAATCGACTGGAAGTGCCGCGAGATGGTTTCGGGATCAAAATAATGGCGCGGATCTGCCATTATCGCTGGCGCGGAGGGCATGCCCGGAACCATCAGCATACCTGCAGTCGTCGCAATCAGCACCAGTCGCCGTGCCCGGCCCGGGTGCTGCAGGGCGAATTGCTGCGCGATCCCGCCGCCCCAGCTGAGGCCCATCACATCAACCTGGCCCGCGCCAAACCGATCGAGCAATTCCCTGGCCTGACAGGCGACGGTAAACGGATTGTAAGGCACCAGCGGATCGGGTGAGCCGCCAATGCCGGGCATGTCATACATGATAAACGCCCGGTCGTTCAGCGCCTCGGCCAGCGGAGCCACCGCTTCGATATTGGTGCCGATGCCGTTGAAGAACAGAACAGGGGGATGCTCGCTCGGCTGGTTCCACCGCCAGCGGGCAACCCGAAGCTTCCTTCCGCCGATGGTTTCCATGGAAAATTCAGCGGTTAATCTATCAGCCACGCAGGCCCCCTTCGGCTTTGAATGAGCATGGCTGAAGCCGGGGGTAGCCTCCAGCGGCAGACGGTGATTGGCCAGACCTTATCCCCGTTATTCTTGCCTGGACCCCGCCATTATTGCCTGGACCCCGCCAGTCCTGCCCGCGAGGCCACCATGGGCGGCGCGTGGGCTTAATTCGGTGCAGGCAAGAATGTTTAATTCGGGCTTAGCTTTGGTGCAATCATTATCAATTCGGCAATCTTGTCGGTTTATGACTCGCCCCTTAACCAACGCCAACGTCGCAGGAAGGCAATCGGTTTGAGTACGTCAGAAACAACAGGTCTGGGGCGATTACGCGGCTTGCTGGGGAGCAAGGCCGGACGGGATGCGCAGAGCTTTGCGCCTTTGCCCACCGGCAACGAGCTAAAGCAGGCGCTGCTTCTGCTGCGCGATTATGAGCAATCGGGCAACGGCTGGTTCTGGTCGAGCGATGCGCTTGGCCGGATAACTTATGTATCGGATTGCGTCGCCACGCGGATGGACCGGCCGCGTCAGAACATTATCGGTGCGCCGGTGCAATCGCTATTCATTCTGGAACGCGAACCTGACGATACGATCGAGCGGACGCTG
>JAYVKX010000349.1:0-2965 GCA_043768005.1 Novosphingobium sp.
CGATCTTTTCCGTGACTTAGCAGTTGGGCAGATCATCGAGATTGTTCCGCGCTGTCGCGTCGCGATCGGTACGCAGGTACTTGCCCGTAGGGCCGTTCACGACCTTGATCTGGGTTTCTGCAACATTCAGCCACGGCACCCAATATTCATGGAGCCCGTGCTCGATGTCGTAAATCGCATCGGCCTTGAGCCGCGGTGACCATGCATCTCCGTCATTGCAAAGTTTCGTAATGTTGCCGTTAAGGTCCTTGCCGGTCCCGCGCACGTATCGCTTTGCCATAGTAGTATTCCTCTATCAAAAGCCGAGGGCCGTTCCGTCAAAGAAGCGGCCCATGAAAGTCACCTTTTCAACGGACCGCCGCCGTAGCTGCCGCGCGCGCGAATGCGTCCATTGAGTTCATGGATATGCATTTATGGCGCAACCTCGTATTTCTTAGCGTAGACACTGAGGTAGTCGTTGTCCCGACAAATGCAGCGCGAGCGGGCATCGGCGTTCTTGCTCGCCGGAAAATTCAGGATCTTCGAAATAGGGCGCATCAGATCGACCGTGGTTTTCGGGGGAAGGGGCGCCCGCCGCAACGCAAGGCGCGTCGCGACAATTTCGCCTGCCAGAAGGACACCGGCTAGCGCAGACTGGAAAGCCATGGGCACTTCTACGGCGTTTTTCGTGGATACCGACGAGAACAGGCCGCCCCCGCAAACTGCTTTGGCGCGAAATTCCCAAAGAGGCAGGTCAGCAAACTTGAGCAGTTCGATTTCTGAGACGCCCTTTCGCGCGGCCAACTCGCGCACGAAAGCTTCACCGACCGGCTGTGCCAGATGGAGCATGTGGCCGATATTTTTTGCCTGCTCCGGGATCCCAAGCTCTTCGGCCAGAATTTCATCGTCATTGCGGCTGGGCCGGGGATCCAGATACAGGCAAGCAAGGCAAGGTCCATCGCCCGAAAAATTCGGGTGCCTGGAAATTCCGAGATCACCGCGCTGCGTCCACGAATTGATAATTTCGCGCGGCAAACTTCCCTGAAGCAGCACCCTGTCGCGCGCCGTGTCCAAAGCGACAGCAACCAGGCCGTGGTGATGCGTGCCAGTAGCCAGCAGGAATTCGCGCCAACGCATCGGGTAGGTACGAACGGCAAAGCCGGGCAGGAAGCGCTTCATCACTTCGACCTTCTCGGCCCCGACACTTCCCCGGTCGGCCAGCACGTAGCGCTGCAGATTGCTAAGTTCGATGCGTTCGTGATCGATCAGGTCGATCGCGCCGGTGGAACCGGTCATACGGCCCAGTGCCCAGACCGCGGCATTGCCGATGGCACCGAGCCCGACCATTGAGAATTGGCCAAGATCGCGCTCGGCGGGAAGCGCCGGATTTGCGGCTCGCGCGCCATGCTTGAAATCCAGCACCGAAATCACGAGGCGTTTATCCAGCGCCGGATTTTCGAGTGCCTCAGCAAAAGCCCAACGAAACACGTTTGCTGCGGCAATGCAGGCAGCGGCGCCGGCGCCAAAGGGAATGTCGGTCGTCCCGCAAGCCAGCGGCTGCTCGGTTCCGATTTTTGCGAGCCAGCCGTTCGAACCCAGATAGATCACTGTATCGCCGGTGATCTCTGTCGCCCCGATAACGACTGTGCACATCCGTTCGCTGGACTCATGCGCAAACTCGATCAGGGGGTTGATCGCGCGCGCCGTTTCGGTCGCATGGGCCGCCGCCGTTCCATCAAGCGAGCGAAATGCCAGCCGCGGGAAAAGCCGGGCCAGCAGGCGGACCAGCATGTCGAGCGCCGCGCCGCCTTCCGCGGAATTGATACTGCAATCGAACGCGATGGTGACCGCGCACTCATCGAGGCGGCGCGCGAACGCTGCCTGATCGTAATTTGCAAGAACCTGCGCCGCGCTGTCACCGACGCGGCCGAAGAATTCAGCCAAGGCCATCGTCGAAACTCCCGTCAAAGATCTGCTGGGCGCGCTTCGCGCCAACTTTTCTCCAGCGCGGAGAAAAGCCGAACATATTGTGGCTGAGGCGGTAGGTGGCGAATTCGCTGACGCGAAACGGGCCTTCCGCGAAATCGGGAACCACGATTGAGAATGCCCCGAGCGTTGTCGCGATTGCGTAGCGATCGTCGGTGGAGCTGTGATAGGCAGCGCCTGGGTGCGAGTGAATCTGAGCAATTACGCGCCATTCACGCTTGTAGAGCTCGACATTGATCCGGTGCAGTTCGTCTCCATCGACTTGAACCAGCAGGCCATGATCGGAAGAACTGCCAGTCTGGCGGGGAATCAGCGCGCCCTTGACGGTAAACGTTGCCCCGTTCGCCTGACCCACCCAAAGCGCGAGACCTTCCAGCCCCTTGCGGCCCATCTGACGTAGGTGATCGCGGGTTTCATCGATTGCTACGGCATCGACCTGAACCAGTTCGATGCATTCGAACCCGGCGCTCACTGGGGCACCCCGGACTGGCCCAGAACCAGTTGGATGTGCGGCATGAGGCTGTTGATCGGTGCAGAGCCATATTGCCAGATCTTGTCGATGATTTCGAAAATCGACCCCTCGCCACTGGCGCGCCGGGCTTCCCAAGGGTCGCCAGAATGCGCCGGGTGGTCGTGATACTCGCGCACGCCAGGCAAGCACAAAAATGCCGGTTGACCTTGATAGCCCTGAATCATGTCGCCGATATGCGGAGCCAAAGCTTCGGGCGGCATCGCTGCCACAAGTTCCGGTGGCAGGTTCGGGTCAAGACGCCGCATCTTTGTCTGCAATTGTTCCTTGGTCAGAACGCCGCCGTTGAACGGATTGACGAAACAAACCGATAGCGGGCGGACATCGTGGTCGGTAAAGTCGAAGCGCGCGGTTATCACCAGTACGGGGGGCGTGCAGTTTACGGCTACGAAACCCACGGTCACGATCGGAAACGTTGCATCCATCAACCAGATGCCGCGGGCAACGTGCAGCTTCTCGTTGGCCCGAAAG